>CALFXX010000101.1 GCA_937952975.1 uncultured Alcaligenaceae bacterium | reverse complement strand
GGCGCGCGCGGCACCTGATGGCCAGATCATTATGCTTGGCACCGTTGGAACCATGGCGGTGAATCAAAGCTTGTACAAAAAATTACCCTACGACGTTGAAAAGGATTTTGTACCGATCACGCTGTTGGCGACCCTACCGAATATTTTGTTGATTAATCCCGCGTTGCCGCAAAAAATGTTAAAGAATTAATTGCCTACGCCAAGGCAAATCCTGGCAAATTGACCTACGCTTCGGCGGGCACCGGAACCGCCTCGTATCTTGTTGGCGAAATGTTTAAACAAGAAGCAGGCGTTGAGATTACTCACGTCCCCTATCGCGGTAGTGCCCCGGCTCTAAATGACCTGATGGCTGGGCACGTATCCATCGGTTTTGATTATCTGCCTAGCGGCTTACCCTTTGTGACGGGCGGCAAATTAAAGGGACTGGGCGTCACCAGCATGACCCGTGTGAAAGTGAGCCCAGAAATCCCAACACTAAACGAGGCGGGTCTACCCGGCTTTAATCTATTAACTTGGTATGGCGTGTACGCCCCCAAAGGCACGCCGTCAGACATCGTGAACAAGCTTCAAAGCACAATGGCGCTGGCCGCAAAAGCGCCTGAGGTGATTAAGCGCATGGATGAACTGGCCGTTGATGTTGTGGTGGATACGCCAGCTGAATTTACGAAATTTCACCAGGCAGAAGTTGCCACCTGGGCTAAATTCCTAAAAGATAAAAACATCAAGCTTGAAGACTAGAGGTTGAAAATAAACCTACGAGCGTTGGACGCAATCGCTCAGTGCTCAGTGCTTAGGCGAGAGGCGGCAACAAAAGAGCCGCTACTCGATCGCTAGACCAGTATCCTGACCCAGCCGCTGCCACTTATCAATCTCGCTCTTGATCAATTGAGCGAACTGCTCTGAGCCATACGCGGCTTGCTCGATGCCATAGGTTTCATACTGACGGCTCACGCTCGGGTCGTTCACGATTGCAACAAACTCTTTTGCGAGTGTTTGAACAATGGCTTTGGGCGTTGCAGCCGGCACCAGCATGCCGTACCAACCGGTAAATTCAAAACCATTAACCCCGCCCTCGGTCATTGTCGGAATCTCTGGGGCTCCGGGATGACGCTCTGTATTCGCGATTCCAAGCGCCCTCAACTTGCCCTCTTTGATTTGCGGATACGCCACAGACAAGCTCATCCACAACGCCGAGACGCGGCCCTCCATAACGTCAATCATGGCGGGTGCTTCGCCCTTATAGGGCACATGCAAGCCTTTGATGCCAGTATCGCGCTGAAAAAGCTCCATCGCCAGATGCCCGGTCGATCCAACGCCTGCCGACGCGTAGCTCACTTCGCCAGGTTTTGCCTTGGCCAGAGCAATGAATTCACCTAAGGTCTTTGCTTGATAATTGGCGCCCACCACAACAAGCAGAGGGAAACGAGCCACCAGGCTGACCGGAGCAAAATCACGCAACGTATCGTAAGGCGTGGCTTTGCTATTGAGTGCCTGCCGAACAGCAGCAGGCCCCAGGAAAGTCATCAAAATTGTGTAGCCGTCAGCAGGAGCGGCCGCAGCAGCAATCGTACCAACCACCCCGCCCGCTCCGCCCTTATTCTCAACAACAACCGACTGCCCAAGTCGTTGCTCGAGTTTGAGCGCAAGCGTGCGGCCTAAGCTATCGGTTAAGCCACCAGTAGCCACCGGAACAATTAAACGAATCGGCTTGATCGGAAACTGCGCATCTGCCGATTGCTGCGCGAACACAGGGCTCACACAACAGGACAGTGCACACAACGCGGATAAGATAAGAGTCTTCATTTAGAGTTCTGGGATGGGTATGACGCCCTCTGGTAGTGGCGAACGATTGACGTTTAACGCCATCGCGACCATCACGTAATAGCCGCTTACCACCATCAAATCCACAACGCCTTGTTCACCAAAAAGCTGAAGCACAGCGTTGTAATTTGAGTCACTCACGCAGTGGCGAGTATGAAGCTCATGACAAAAATCATACACGGCCTCTTCGTCTGGTTGCATCTTTGAAGGACGCTGCCCTTGTGCAAGCTCCTCACCGATTAAGGGATCGAGCCCCTCTTTAAGGGCCAGACGTAAGTGCGCGTACCATTCGTATTGGGCGGTCCAAGTGCGCGCAGTGATCAGAATCGCAAACTCGTTTAAGCGTTTTGGGATCGTACTTTCAAAGCGGAGATATTCTCCGACTTTACGCATCCGCTCAGCCAAAACCGGGCTTCTTAAAAAGACGTTGAAAGGAGCCCCTAAGCTTGTTGCTCCCTGCACCACGCCCTTGCTGCCTGTCCCAGAGATGGGGCCCGCCATCAGCGAGTTGAAATAAATCTTTTGCTCGTCGGTCATTTGATCGACGTGAAGGCGAGCAAAGCGCTGTTCGTCTGCCGAAGGATTTGTCATGTTTAGGGTTCCGAGGATCAAAAATTTGTTAAGTTTGAATAGACTATTCCCACTCAATCGTCGCAGGCGGCTTGCTCGATACGTCGTACACCACGCGGTTAATACCGCGTACTTCGTTGATAATGCGCGACGACACTTTACCCAGTAACGGATAAGGCAACGGCGCCCAATCTGCAGTCATAAAATCTGACGTTTGCACCGCACGCAGGGCCACCACATAGTCGTAGGTGCGCCCATCACCCATCACACCGACTGACTTGACAGGCAAGAACACCGCAAACGCTTGCGAGGTTAAGTCGTACCAGCTTTGTTTTGTTTCTGGGTCGATGGTGTTGCGTAATTCTTCAATAAAGATCGCATCAGCACGACGCAGCAGATCAGCAAATTCAGTATTGACTGCACCCAAAATACGCACGCCCAAACCTGGGCCCGGAAACGGATGGCGATACACCATGCCATGGGGCAAGCCTAAGGCCACACCTAACTTACGGACTTCATCTTTGAACAACTCGCGCAGTGGCTCGAGCAACTTTAAATTCATGGTCTCGGGCAAACCGCCCACGTTGTGGTGCGACTTAATCGCAACCGCTTTGCCGGTTTTAGCGCCTGCCGATTCAATCACGTCAGGGTAAATGGTGCCTTGCGCCAACCACTTGGCTTGTTTAAGTTTGCCTGCTTCAGTCTGAAACACTTCAACAAATTCACGACCAATAATCTTACGCTTGGCTTCGGGATCAGACACCCCTGCAAGCTTGCCCATAAATTGTTCAGTAGCATCGACGTGAATGATGCGCACGCCCATGTTTTGAGCGAAGGTCTCCATCACCTGCTTGCCTTCGTCTAAGCGCAGCAAACCGTGGTCAACAAACACGCAAGTCAGGCGATCGCCAATAGCCTTATGGATCAAGGCTGCGGCAACCGACGAATCGACACCACCCGACAATCCCAAGATCACTTCATCATTACCAACCTGTTCACGAATTCGTGCGATCGCTTCGTCAACGTAATTGGGCATGGTCCAATCGCCCTGGCATTCACAGATCTCGTGCACAAAGCGCTCGAGCAAGGCTTGACCTTTTACGGTATGGGTGACCTCAGGATGAAACTGCACCGCATAAAACTTGCGGGCTTCGTCAGCCATGCCGGCGATCGGACATGACGCGGTTGACGCCATCACTTTAAAACCGTCAGGCAAACGCGTGACTTGATCACCATGACTCATCCAGACCTTGAGCATGCCATGCCCTTCTGGCGTAGTGAAGTCATCAATGTCTTTGAGCAAGCGTGTGTGACCGCGTGCGCGCACTTCGGCGTAGCCGAATTCACGGTGATCAGCGTAACTGACCTCGCCGCCAAGTTGTTGTGCCATGGCCTGCATGCCATAACAAATACCCAGCACCGGCACGCCTGCAGTAAAGACCTCGGCAGGTACTTTTAGCGACGACTCATCGTAAGCCGAAGCGTGGCTGCCCGACAGGATGATGCCCTTAAGACCCTGCGACAACTGATTCTTTAAAAACTCTGCCGAGACATCGCCCGGATGCAGCTCGCAATACACACCAGCCTCGCGCACACGACGCGCAATCAACTGGGTGACTTGTGAGCCGTAATCAAGAATCAAGATGCGCTGATGCATAACGAATTAACCTGTGTAAATATCTAAATGAAAGACACCGGCCATGAGACCGGTGCAAAATAAGCCCTGCTCGACAATGACTATATTCAACTCACCAGAGTGAACATTTAAAGAACTGACGATGAATCACTTACTCGTGAATCCCAGTCGCTAAAAATGATCTCCCGACACAGTAGTCAGCGCCATCAAGCAAAAAGCAAAAATTACTCTGACCGATAATTTGGAGCTTCTTTAGTAATTTGAACGTCATGCACGTGTGACTCGCGAAAGCCGGCAGACGTGATCTGCACAAACTCAGGCTTGGTACGCATCTCTTCGATGGTTGCGCAACCGCAATAACCCATTGACGCACGTACGCCGCCGACCAATTGAAAAATGATCTGCAAGACGCTGCCTTTGTAAGGCACACGACCTTCGATGCCTTCGGGGACGAGTTTGTCGGCATTGTTGGCTGGGTCTTGAAAATAGCGATCGGCCGAGCCGTCTGTCATGGCGCCTAAGCTACCCATGCCACGATACGACTTGTATGAGCGCCCTTGATACAAGACCACTTCGCCAGGAGCTTCTTCAGTACCGGCAAACATTCCGCCCATCATCACCGACGACGCACCCGCCACTAGGGCTTTAGCCACATCGCCTGAAAACCGCACACCACCGTCAGCGATACAAGGCACGCCTGTACCTTTTAAGGCGCGAGCCACGTCCGAAATCGCAGTGATTTGCGGCACACCAACACCGGCCACAACGCGCGTTGTACAAATTGAACCTGGGCCGATCCCGACTTTAACGGCATCAGCACCGGCTTCGTGCAAGGCACGCGCTGCATCGGCTGTTGCAATGTTGCCACCAATGACTTCAACCTTTGGATAATTCGCTTTGACCCAACGCACGCGTTCGATCACGCCACTTGAATGGCCATGCGCCGTGTCAACCACGATAACGTCAACACCTGCGGCCACGAGTTTTTCAACTCGCTCTTCAGTGCCGTCACCAACACCAACCGCAGCGCCAACCAGCAATTGCCCGTGGCTATCTTTACATGCTGCGGGGTGCTCGGTGTTTTTGACAATGTCTTTAACCGTTGCCAAGCCACGTAATTCAAAAGCGTCGTTCACGATCAACACGCGCTCAAGGCGATGTTGATGCATCAACTTTTGAGCCTCGGCCAAGGTGGCGCCTTCTTTCATGGTGACAAGACGTTCTTGAGGTGTCATGACGCTGCTAAGCGGTGCCTCGAGGCGATCTTCGAAGCGCAAATCACGGTTTGTAACAATGCCAACAACCTTGCGGCCTTGTACGACTGGCAAGCCAGAAATGCCGTGCTGACGCTGCAGCGCGATCGCATCGCGCACTTTCATGTCAGGGGTCACGGTGATAGGGTCGGTGACGATACCGAACTCGTGGCGCTTGACGCGCGAGACTTCTTTAGCTTGTTCGTCAGCGGTTAGGTTCTTATGAATAATCCCAATACCGCCCTCTTGTGCCATGGCGATCGCCAGGCGGGATTCGGTCACGGTATCCATTGCGGCCGAGACTAAGGGAATATTGAGCGAGATGTTTCGGGTTAAACGGGTAACCAACGATGTGTCGCGCGGCAACACCTGTGAAAACGCAGGCACAAGCAGTACGTCATCGAAGGTGAGCGCAGTTTGGATAAGACGCATAAAAAGCTCCGGGCGCAAAGCGTGATTATACGATGGACGAACGACTTCTTTTGAGAGGCAACTAGTGCTAAAAAGCACGTTGCCTTCTTGGTTTGAGCCTCATTTGCTCATATTTTGACCAAAAACAATCAAAATCCTTCAAAACTTTGACTCATGACAACTGAAAACATCCTGGCGCAGTGGCTAGAAGACGAACAAAAAATCCTGGCCGGCATGCCAAATGGCCGCCCAATCGGGCTGTTAGACAAGACTAAAACAGCCACGATGACCGGCATGGAAGTGATGCAAGCGGTCATGCGTGGCGACCTGCCAAACGGCCCGATGGCGGCGACTTGCGGCTACATGATCGTGGCGCTCGAGCCGGGGCAAGCCACCCTGCAAGGCAACCCCACTGAAAGCGTCATGAACGTGCAAGGTTCGGTGCATGGGGGTTGGTTTGCCAGTATTTTGGACGGCGCAGTTGGCAATGCCATCCACACCATGCTGCCTGCGGGCACTGGGTACACAACGCTAGATTTAAGCGTAAAAATGACGCGAGCCATTGTGCCAGCGCCGGGCCTGCGGGTGCGTGCGATTGGCAAGATCATTCAGGTTGGCCGTCAGATCGCCACCGCCGAGGGGCGTATCGTGGGCGCGGATGGCAAACTCTATGCCCACGCCACCACCACTTGCCTGATTTTGAGTCACGCTAAAAAATAATTTGCTGACGCGATCTATGACCAGACAGGGCACGGATCGCTCAACAAACGTAGCCTAGCCGATCGCAACCCGCGCGTTTTGGAAGAAACGCATCCAAGGCGTATAGGCACCCTTTGAATCATTTGGCCCCCAGCTTGGCGGCGTCCACGACATCATCACGTTGCGGGTCACGCGCTCAGGATGCGGCATCAACACCGTAAAGCGCCCATCGGCCGTTGTGACTGACGTTAAGCCCTTAGGGCTGCCGTTTGGATTAAACGGATACGCCTCAGTGGCTTGGCCTTTGTGATCCACAAAACGAAGCGCTGCTAGCGCGGATTGCGGATTACCTTGACGGCTGAAATTGGCAAAACCCTCGCCATGCGCCACGGCAACGGGGATGGTTGCACCCGCCATGCCTTTAAAGAACAAGGAAGGCGATTCAAGCACTTCAACCAGTGAAAAACGTGCTTCGTATTTTTCAGATTGATTGCGGGTAAAGCGAGGCCAGTTTTCAGCGCCAGGGATCATCGAGGCTAAGGCTGCCATCATCTGGCAACCGTTACACACACCCAAACCAAAGGTATCCGTGCGCGCAAAGTATTGTGCGAACTGGTCTGACAATTGAGTGTTAAACAAAATACTACGTGCCCAGCCCTCTCCTGCTCCAAGAGTATCCCCGTAGCTAAAACCACCCACTGCCACGAGGCCCTTAAAACTAGAAAGATCAGCGAGACCCGCCTGCAAATCAGTCATGTGAACATCAACTGCTTCGAAGCCGGCCTTATCAAAGGCCCAGGCCATTTCAACCTGACTGTTGCACCCCTGCTCGCGCAAGATCGCAACGCGTGGGCGAGCCCCTTTGCCGATAAACGGTGCTGCAACATCTTTTTGAGGATCGAACTGAACGAGCGGCGACATCCCTGGATCTGTTGCATCGGCCCAAGTATCAAGCTCGGCCTGCGCACACGCTGGATGATCGCGGCGCATGGCAATGCGATAGCTGACATCGCTCCAGAACGCGCCAAGTTCAGCACGCGGGCGCGACCAGATGCGGTTGCCATCGCGAAACACTTCAATAGTGTCGCTAGTGTTGAGCGATCCAATCACATGCGAATGGGTCGACAGGCCAGCAGCACGCAGCACTTGCATCACCGCATCGCGCTCTGCAGCGGGCACTTGAATCACCGCACCGGCCTCTTCTGAGAATAAGGCCTTGAGGGTCAATTCATTACGCTGTACCGCAACTTGGGCGGCGCGGATATTGTAGGCATCCCAATCTTGCGCGTGATAGTCGTAGCACAACATATCGATATTGAGCGACACGCCTGTGTGACCAGCAAAGGCCATCTCGGCAATCGTTGCCAACAACCCACCATCAGAGCGATCGTGATAAGCCAGCACAATACCCGACTGAGCCAACGCGCGAATCGTCACGAAGAAGGTTCGTAAGGTTTGCGCATCATCGATGTCTGGCGTTTGCTCTCCTAATTGATTACACACTTGGGTCAGGATCGAACCACCCATGCGTTGCTTACCGCCACCAAGATCAATCAAAATCAAACTGGTTGGACCAACGTCAGTGCGCAGTTGAGGCGTTAAAGTGGTGCGAACATCTTGCACGGGTGAAAAGGCCGTCACGATTAATGAAACGGGCGCAATCACTTTGCGTGCTTCGCCGTCGTGTGACCATCCCGTTTGCATCGATAAAGAGTCTTTACCGACGGGGATCGACAGGCCAACCTCTTGACACAACTTGCTAACCGCAGCCACGGTATCGTACAGCGCAGCGTCTTGCCCCGGCGCGCCACACGCGGCCATCCAATTGGCAGACAACTTAATATCTTCAAGGCTTGCCACATCCGCTGCGGCAAGATTGGTTAAGGCTTCAGCCACGGCCATGCGCCCAGAGGCAGGAGCATCAATCACAGCCAGCGGCGTGCGTTCACCCATCGCCATCGCTTCACCACGCGTACCATCATGATCGGCTAAGGTCACAGCGCAATCGGCCACCGGCACCTGCCAAGGGCCCACCATCTGATCTCGGCTGGATAAACCACCAACAGTGCGATCACCGATCGTAATCAAAAACGTTTTGTTTGCAACAGTGGGATGTTGCAAGACGCGTGTCACGGCATCATCAAGAGTGATGACCGTCAAATCTAGAGGCGCAGTCTGTCCAGGCAAGCGCTTCACCTCGCGCGTCATGCGGGGTGGTTTGCCTAAAATGACATCAATCGGCACATCAACTGGGCGCAAGTCTTGTTTTGCGGCGGCTTGATCTAAACCGGGCAAGCCCTCGCCGTTTAAGACGGTCAACTGACGATCCTCGGTGGCCACACCGATCACGGCAAATGGGCAACGCTCGCGCTCGGCGATCGCTTTGAACCGTTCAAGATCTTGCGGCATCACGGCCAAGACATAACGCTCTTGCGACTCGTTGCTCCAGATCTCGGCAGGTGACATACCGGACTCTTCAAGGTGTACACGCTTGAGTTCAAAGGTTGCGCCACGACCGGCATCGTTCACAAGCTCAGGAAACGCATTGGATAAACCGCCAGCGCCTACATCGTGGATGGCCACAATTGGATTGTGAGCACCTTGTTGCCAGCAGCGATCAATCACCTCTTGGCAACGACGCTCGAGCTCGGGGTTACCGCGCTGCACCGAATCAAAATCAAGTGCGGCAGTGTTTGATCCCACCGACATACTTGACGCCGCGCTCCCCCCCATGCCAATACGCAACCCAGGGCCACCCAACTGAATCAACAAGGCGCCGGGCTGAATCACATCTTTTTTAGTTAACCCTGCATCGATACTGCCTAAGCCGCCCGCAATCATGATGGGCTTGTGATAACCCCAACGGGTGTCAGCAGTCGATTGTTCAAACGACCTGAAATAACCAAGCAAATTGGGACGGCCAAACTCGTTATTAAAGGCGGCTGCACCAAGGGGGCCTTCAATCATGATCGCCAAGGGGCTTGCAATACGATCAGGGCTACCGTGATGATCGGCCTCGTAAACACGCGGTGCATCGTCAAAGCGCAGATGCGACACCGTGAAGCCAGCCAGACCGGCTTTTGGCTTAGAGCCCCTGCCCGTGGCGCCTTCGTCGCGGATTTCGCCACCCGCACCCGTTGCCGCACCTTCAAACGGCGCAATCGCGGTGGGATGGTTGTGCGTTTCGACCTTCATGATGGTATGCACAAGCTGAGGCTTCGCGGCATACACCCCACCCTGCGCCCCACCTGGCAAGGCTGCCTGAAACCGTAACGCCTCGCCGCCCTGCATGATGGCTGAGTTATCTGAGTACGCCACCACCGTACCCAAGGGCTGCGCCGCATGGGTTTCACGAATCATGCCAAACAAGGTCTTATCAGTGGGCTTGCCATCAATCACCCACTGCGCGTTGAAAATCTTGTGACGACAGTGTTCGCTATTTGCCTGAGCAAACATCATCAACTCAACATCAGTTGGGTCGCGGCCGAGCTCAGTAAATGATTGGGTGAGGTAATCGATTTCATCCTCAGAAAGCGCTAAGCCCAAAACAGTATTGGCCTCGAGTAAGGCTTGTTTACCCTGCGCCATGACGTCAACGGTGCGCATGGGTTTGCCCGGCAACGAAGCAAACAGAACTTGGGGATCGAAGCCCGCGTCGACGACGGTTTCAGTCATACGATCGTGCAGACAATCGGCGGCCTGCGCAAGCATCGCGGCGTCAAGCTTTTGCGTTTTTAGCCAAGTGCGCTCGGGTGTCAAGACGTAACGGATGCCGCGTTCAATGCGTAGCACCTTCGCAAAACCGCAGTTGTGTGCAATGTCAGTAGCCTTGCTGGCCCAAGCAGAAATCGTACCGAGGCGCGGAATCACGCGCAAAATCAAATCAGTGGCCTGAGGCTCTTGTGCCACAGCTGGTGGCCCGTAATCGAGCAGCTGTCTCAGGCGCTGCTCGGTAGCCGAATCAGGCGCCTGCTCACACCAGACAAAGTGCTCAAAACGTGCTGCGATACCAGCGATGGGCAAGCCCTGCGCCTTAAACTTGGCAAGCAAGCGTTCTTGACGAAACTGGGACAACACAGAAGAGCCGAGCACATGCAGGATATGAGACACAGTCAGGACCAATTAGCGGTTAATTTGGGGCAAAAAACTCAGCAACACCACGAGAAAAAGCGGGTAAAGCTAGGGGAAAACGCCTATTTTAGCGCTCATCGAGACATAAAACAGCCGAGACCCTTGGGTTCGTTGCTATGATGCGCAACGACACAATTCACACTACAGGACACCCAAATGTCAATCACACGACGTAACCTACTCGCTGGCTTTGGCGCCGGTGCAGTTGTCATGGCGGCTCCTTTGCGCAGCGCCTGGGCGCAATCCAAGGCAGAGTTTTCATACAAATACGCCAATAACCTGCCACTCACACACCCCATGAACGTGCGCGCCAAAGAGATGGCTGACGCCATTCAGGCCGAGACCTCTGGGCGCGTTGAAATTCGCATTTTCCCAAGCAGCCAGCTGGGCTCAGATACCGATATGTTGAGCCAGGTCCGTAACGGCGGCGTTGAGTTCTTTACCTTGTCGGGTTTGATCCTGGCAACCTTAGTACCAGCCTCGTCTATCACCGGCATTGGTTTCGCCTTCAGCGACTACGATGCAGTCTGGAAAGCGCTTGATGGCGACCTCGGTGCACACGTGCGCAAAGAGATTGGCAAAGCCAACCTCGTCGCCATGGATAAAATCTGGGATAACGGTTTCCGCCAAATTACCTCTTCGACTAAGCCAATTCAAAGCGCAGACGATTTGAAAGGCTTCAAGATTCGCGTGCCCGTGTCGCCACTTTGGACCTCGATGTTCAAAGCATTTGACTCGGCGCCTGCTTCGATCAACTTTAATGAGGTCTACAGCGCCTTGCAAACTAAAGTGGTCGACGGTCAAGAAAACCCCTTGGCAATTATCGATACAGCAAAACTAAACGAAGTGCAAAAGTTTTGCTCAATCACCAATCATATGTGGGATGGCTTTTGGTTCTTGGCAAACAAACGCGCCTGGGAAAAACTGCCAGAAAACATGCGCACGATTGTTGCAAAAAATATCAATGCGGCAGGTTTAAAAGAGCGTGCTGACGTTGAGGCCATGAACGCAGGTCTGCAGAAAGGCCTCACTGAAAAAGGCATGGTCTTTAATCAAACCAAGCCGGATTCTTTCCGTGACCGTCTGCGTCAGGGTGGCTTTTACACCGAATGGAAAGGCAAACTGGGCGACGAGGCCTGGTCGATGCTTGAGCAATACAGCGGCAAACTCGCTTAAGCTTCACACTCGTGTGATGGCGAATGAATCTGTTTCGCCGCACGTCTACTCCGGATGCAACGCTGATTAGAAGCGGCATCCGGATTTTTATTTAGCCTCTCGCTTTTACGAGGTAGATCGTCGTTTTTTTTGCCCTCGATTTTCATTTAAGTATTTAAAGATACCACCATGACCACTGAACTCACACTTCCACCTAGCCCCTTGGTTTCAAAGCTCTTGAAACCAATCGAATTTATCAGCGCGGCGTTGATGACCGTGATTGTGGTCATGCTCTTGGTGGGCGTGGTGTCGCGCTACGTGTTCTCGGTGCCGATCGTCTGGATTGATGAGGTCGTTTCAATTTCATTTTTATGGCTTGCCATGCTTGGCTCAGCAATCGCCATGTACCGCAATGAGCACTTACGCTTAACGTTATTTTTGCAAATGATGCCCGAACGCTTGCGTGGTTTTGTGCATGCGGTAGCACTTGTGACGATTGTTGCGTTTTTGTTAGCGCTGGTCACGCCTGCGATCGAATATGCACAAGACGAATGGTTTGTGACCTCGCCGGCCCTTGGAATCCCAAATAGTTTCAGAGTATCGGCACTGGCTTTCGGAATTTTGGCGATGCTTGGGGTATTGATCACCTATGCCGCACAAACTGTCACCAAGCTCAATCTGTTGGGCGCCGTGATGCTTGTCAGTGCGTTTGCGGCGCTCTGCTGGGTCGGCTCGGCGTGGTTGACATCGTTTGGCCTGTACAACATTCTGTTCTTTTTAGTCATCCTGGTCGCCCTATGCTTGATTGCAGGCGTACCAATTGCTTTTTGCTTTGGCGCGGGCGCCCTGTGCTACCTGGCCTTCTCAACGACTGTTCCGTTGATGGTCGTGATTGGGCGTATGGACGAAGGCATGTCAGCCCTCATCCTGGTGTCGGTGCCAATCTTCGTTTTGCTAGGCTGTGTGCTCGACGCCACGGGCATGGGTAAAGCGATTGTCGATTTCTTAGCATCGCTACTTGGACACATTAAAGCCGGTATGTCTTACGTGTTGCTTGGCTCGCTGTTCATCGTGTCTGGCATCTCGGGCTCAAAAGTGTCGGATATGGCAACCATTGCGCCGGCCCTGTTTCCTGAAATGAAACGTCGCGGGCACAAACCGCGCGAGATGATTGCCCTGCTAGCGACCGGTGCTGCGATGGCCGATACGGTACCGCCAAGCATCGTATTGATTGTGTTGGGCTCTGTTGCAGGGGTCTCGATTGCGGGCTTATTTCAAAGCGGTGTGGTGATTGCAGGCGTGTTGTTGCTGGCACTGGTTGGTTTGGCGCGCTGGAAAGCTCGCCATGAACAACTGGATAACGTCAAACGTTCAACCTTCAAGGTGATCTGGAAGGCCTTGTTGATTGCTGGGCCAGCCTTAGTCTTACCGTTTCTGATTCGCAGCGCAGTAGGCGGCGGCGTGGCCACCGCCACTGAGGTCTCAACCATTGCAGTGCTCTACGCCATGATTATTGGCCAAGTGTTATACGGTGGCTTGGGTTGGCGCAAGGTCTATGCCATGCTCGTTGAGACCGCTGCCTTGAGCGGTGCAATCTTGCTGATCTTGGGCACGGCCTCAGCCATGGCCTGGGCCATCACGCAAAGCGGTGTTGTGCAAAGCTTGTCGCTCTTTTTAACTACCCTGCCGGGCGGGATCGCCGCCTTTATGGTGGTCACGATCTTAGTGTTCTTAATCTTGGGATGCTTGCTTGAAGGCTTACCCGCGATTTTGATTTTGGCACCCATCATGTTTCCCATTGCTAAAAAACTAGGGATCCACGATATTCACTACTCAATGGTGGTGGTGACGGCGATGAACATCGGTTTAATGATGCCTCCGATCGGTGTGGGCTTCTATGTAGCCTGCCGCATCGGTGACGCCTCGCCTGACGACGTGATGGGTGCGATTTGGCCCTACATCATCGCCTTGATGGTTGGCTTGATTGCGATTGCGGCAGTACCTTGGTTTTCGACGGTGGCACTATAACCCGAGCTTTGACGAACTACCTCTTTTTCACCGGCGGCAAATCAGTGCAATGACCTTCGGCAGCCTCGGCAGCTAGCCCAACTGATTCACCGAGCGTTGGATGTGGATGGATGGTTTTACCAATATCCACCATATCCGCACCCATTTCAATCGCCAACGCAACTTCACTGATCAAGTCACCTGCATTGGTACCCACGATGCCGCCACCCAGGATCTTATGGGTTGCCGCGTCAAACAACAGTTTGGTAAAGCCCTCATCACGCCCGTTGGCAATCGCACGGCCTGACGCAGCCCACGGAAACATTCCCTTGGTGATCGCAACGCCTTGCTGCTTGGCCTGGTCTTCTGTTAAGCCCACCCATGCCACTTCAGGGTCGGTGTACGCCACAGATGGGATCACACGCGCATCAAAATAACTTTTTTGCCCGGCAGCTACCTCAGCGGCAACATGACCTTCGTGCACAGCTTTATGTGCCAGCATGGGCTGACCAATCAAATCACCAATCGCAAAAATGTTCGGTACATTTGTGCGCATTTGACGGTCGACCTCAATAAAGCCACGGTCGCTCACTAAGACACCGGCTTTTTCAGCACCGATTTTTTTTCCATTGGGTGTGCGACCAACCGCTTGCAACACCAAGTCGTAGCGCTGCGCCTCTTTCGGTGCACCCGCACCTTCAAAGGTGACATAGATGCCGTCTTTTTTAGCGACTGCACCAACCGTTTTTGTGTTGAGCATCAGATTATCAAAGCGATGAGCATTTTTCTTTTGCCAGACTTTGACTAAATCACGATCTGCACCCTGCATCAGCCCGTCTTGCATCTCGACCACATCCAGACGCGAACCCAACGCTGAATACACAGTGCCCATTTCAAGGCCGATAATGCCGCCTCCAACAATCAACATTCTTTTTGGAATATTGCGCAACAACAGTGCGCCCGTTGAATCAACCACGCGTTCATCGTCTGGCATAAACGGCAGTTTCACCGACTGGCTACCCGCAGCAATAATCGCCTGACCAAATTCAATCGTTTGTACACCCGAAGCTGTTTGCACTGAAACGTGATTGGCACTGACAAACGAGCCTACACCAGTGACCACCGTCACTTTGCGCGCCTTGGCCATCCCTGCCAAACCACCCGTCAGTTTGCCGATGACGCCGTCTTTAAATGCGCGCAACTTATCTAGATCAATCTTTGGCTTACCAAACGAGATACCGTGATCGGCCAAGGCTTGCGCCTCTTCGAGCACAGCCGCTGTGTGCAACAAGGCTTTCGAAGGGATACAACCAACGTTTAAGCACACACCGCCCAGCGTTGAATAGCGTTCAACCAACACCACGTTCAAGCCAAGATCTGCGGCACGAAAGGCCGCTGAATAACCGCCTGGACCCGCGCCTAACACCAGAAGATCGCACTTGCTGTCAACCTTACCGTCATACTTTGCAATCGCAATGGCCGGGACAGCACCCGTGGCGTAAGCGCCTGAAGTCGCCGCAGAAGCTGACGCGTCACTTGCGAGGGAAGCACCCTTAGGCGCGACGGCCTGAGTTAAACCCAACGAGTTCGCAGCAGCCCCTAACGCAGCCGCTGCAGCCGCTGCACCCGCAGCTAGCGGTGAAGCATTTACGCCAGTCGAAGCCGCGGCCGAGGCGGCTGGGCCAGCTGCAGCGCCCGCACTGGCCTCAAGCTGCAAGATCACAGAGCCTTGCTTAACCTTATCCCCGATCTTGACCAGCACGGCTTTGACAACGCCACCTTGACTCGAGGGGATTTCCATCGACGATTTATCTGACTCGACAGTGATCAGGCTTTGCTCTGCTTTTACTGTATCGCCAACCGCCACCAACACTTCAATCACATCGACCGTGTCAAAGTCGCCGATATCAGGAATTGGGATATCAATCAGTTTGCTCATCTTGCCCCCTTACAGCACGATACGGCGGAAATCCGCCAACAGACTGCCAAGGTAGGCGTTAAAGCGCGCCCCTGAAGCGCCATCGATCACACGATGGTCATACGACAAAGACAGCGGCAAAGTCAGTTGTGGCACAAACTGCTTACCATCCCACACCGGTTTCATGTACGACTTTGATACACCCAAAATCGCGAGCTCTGGCGCGTTAATAATCGGTGTGAAATGCGTACCGCCAATGCCACCCAAGGATGAAATCGACATACAACCACCTTGCATTTCGGCAGGCGACAATTTTCCATCACGCGCCTTTTTAGCAAGTTCACTGCTTTCAGCTGCCAACTCTAAAATACCTTTTTTATCAGCATCGCGAATCACGGGCACCACAAGCCCATTTGGCGTATCGGCCGCGAAGCCAATATGAAAGTACTGCTTCAACACCAAGTTATCGCCATCAAGCGAGGCATTAAATTCAGGAAACTTTTTGAGCGCGGCCACAACCGCTTTAATCAAGAACGCCAGCATCGTGACTTTGATGCCCGACTTTTCGTTCTCTTTATTCAACGTTACACGAAACGCCTCAAGCTCAGTGATGCTGGCCTCATCGTTATTTGTGACATGCGGGATCATCACCCAGTTGCGGTGCAAATTGGCACCTGAAATCTTTTTAATGCGTGACAAAGGCTTAGATGTGATCTCACCAAACTTTGTGAAATCAACTTTCGGCCAAGGTAACAGATCAATTCCGCCGCCGAGCGAAGCGCCCGAGGCAGACGCTGCACTCACGACACCACCAGCCAGCGCCTGCTTCACAAAGTTTTGAACGTCTTCTTGAACAATACGCTCTTTAGCACCCGTGCCCTTTACCAAAGTAAGATCAACCCCAAGTTCGCGTGCAAACTTTCGTACCGAAGGTGAGGCGTGCGGCAAGCCAGACGTTGAGCTTGGCAGCTCAAGCTTGCCCGCTGCAGACGGCGCTGAAGGAACTGAAGCAGCTGTTGCTGCAACGGCAGGTGCCGAGGCCACAGGCGCCACGCTAGCGGCTGCAGACGAGGCACTTGTCGGCGCGCTTGCATTCGCAACTGCTACTGGCGCGACGGCCACCGCGCTCGCTGGCGCAGCACGTTCAGCAGCAGAACTGGCTGCCACTGCAGGCGCTTGAGCACCGCCAGGCGCAGAGGCCTCTATGCTCAGCATCAAACTGCCCTGCTTGATCTTATCGCCCACCTTCACCGCAATCGCTTTCACAATACCGGCAACCGCGGTGGGGATTTCCATTGAGGCTTTATCAGACTCAACCGTAATCAGGCTTTGCTCGGCTTTAACTGTGTCGCCGACTTTGACCAAAATTTCAATCACTTCAACGGAGTCGAAATCCCCAATGTCTGGGACTTCAATAGCTGTGATGTTACTCATAGTGGATCTCTTTAATTAAGCGTATTGGGGGTTGGCTTTATCGGGATCAATGCCGTATTTTTTAATGGCCGCTGCCACTTGACTAACCGGCACTGTGCCTTCATCAGCCAGCGCACGCAAGGTTGCCAAGACAACAAAGTGGCGATCAACCTCGAAGTGTTCGCGCAGTTTTGAACGAAAATCCGAGCGACCATAACCATCGGTACCCAGCACTTTATAAGCGCGACCCTTTGGCATAAACGGACGAATCTGATCCGCAAAAAGCTTCATGTAGTCAGTTGACGCAATGATGGGGCCTTCTGTTTTTTCTAACAGACTGGTCACATAGGGCACTTTCGCTTTTGTCGTTGGGTGCAACATATTGTGTCGATCGCAGTCCAGGCCATCGCGACGTAGCTCAGTAAAGCTGGTGACGCTAAAGATGTCAGCCGATACACCCCAGTCTTTTTCAAGCAACTCAGCGCCTGCCATCACTTCGCGCAAAATCGTACCCGAACCTAGCAACTGCGCCTTAATCTTGTTTTTGCCGCCTTTCTTCAGACGATACATACCGCGAATAATCCCTGCCTCGTCGCCCTTGGTCAGCCCAGGCTGCGCATAATTTTCGTTCATTAACGTCAGGTAGTAATAGACGTTTTCTTGATCCTCGATCATGCGCTTCATGCCATGCTGAATAATCACAGCCACTTCATGCGCAAAGGTTGGGTCGTACGACACGCAATTTGGGATCGTCGACGAAAAGATATGGCTATGGCCGTCTTCGTGCTGCAGGCCTTCGCCATTGAGCGTGGTGCGCCCGGCAGTACCGCCTAACAAGAAACCACGCGCTTGCATGTCACCGGCAGCCCAGGCCAAATCGCCAACGCGCTGAAAACCAAACATCGAGTAATAAATATAAAACGGCACCATGATGCGGTTGTTGGTCGAGTACGAGGTTGCCGCTGCAATCCACGAACTAAACGCACCCGCTTCGTTGATCCCCTCTTGCAACAGTTGCCCATCCGCCGCTTCGCGGTAATACATCACCTGATCTTTATCAACGGGTATGTATTTTTGACCTTCAGGGGCATAGATACCGATCTGTCTAAACAAGCCTTCCATACCAAAGGTACGTGATTCGTCAGCCAAAATCGGCACAACGCGTGGCCCGATCTCTTTGTCGCGCAACACTTGATTTAACACACGCACAAAAGCCTGTGTGGTCGAGATCTCGCGGCCTTCTGCGGTGGGCTCGAGCACGGGGCGAAGCACTTCAAGCAAGGGCGCTTTAAGATTTTCGTCAGCGCGCGTACGCCGTTTTGGCAAATAACCACCGAGCGCTTTGCGACGCTCGTGCAAGTATTGCGTCTCAGGTGAGTCTTCGGCAGGCTTGTAGTAAGGCAGTTCTTCAAGCTTGCTATCAGGCACTGGAATGTTATAGCGATCGCGAAATTCGCGAATCGTGTCAATGTCTAATTTCTTTTGCTGATGCGACGGATTTTTAGCCTGGGCAATATGACCTAAGCCATACCCTTTAATCGTTTTGGCCAAAATCACAGTCGGCTGACCAGTGTGCGCCGACGCGGCAGCAAAGGCTGCGTAGACTTTATGTGGATCATGGCCGCCACGATTCAGGCGCCACACATCTTCATCGCTCATGCGTGACACCATCTCGAGAAGCTTTGGATGCTTACCGAAAAAATGATCGCGCACAAACTTACCGTCGTTCGCTTTGTAGGCCTGATACTCACCGTCAACGGTCTCTTCCATGATCTTGCGCAAGATCCCTTCTTTGTCGCTGGCAAGCAAGGGATCCCAATAGCCGCCCCAAATCATTTTGATGACGTTCCAGCCACTGCCACGAAAATCGCCTTCAAGCTCTTGAATGATTTTGCCGTTGCCACGCACAGGGCCATCTAAGCGCTGCAGATTGCAATTGATCACGAAAATCAAGTTATCGAGCTTTTCACGCGCAGCCAAACTGATCGCGCCCAATGACTCAGGCTCGTCCATCTCGCCATCGCCACAAAATACCCAAACCTTGCGCTGACTTGTGTCGGCGATGCCACGAGCATGCAAGTATTTTAAAAAGCGGGCCTGATAGATCGCCATCAACGGGCCCAAGCCCATCGACACCGTTGGAAATTGCCAGAACTCTGGCATCAACTTGGGGTGTGGATACGACGACAAACCTTTGCCGCCCACTTCTTGTCGGAAATTATTCAGTTGATCTTCAGTTAAACGACCTTCTAGGTAGGCGCGCCCGTAAACGCCAGGCGATGAGTGCCCTTGAAAATAGACCAAATCGCCACCGCGTTCAGGGGTGTCTGCATGCCAAAAATGATTTTGACCGCAGCCAATCATCGTGGCCAACGAGGCAAACGAAGCGATATGACCACCAAGGTCACCGCCATCAGGCGGATTGTGTTTATTTGCGCGCACCACCATCGCCATCGCGTTCCAGCGGATGTAATGACGAATGCGTGCCTCAAGTTCTTGATTACCTGGATGCGCGGGCTCAAGCCCAGCCGGAATCGTATTGAGATACGCCGTGTTCGCCGAAAACGGAATGTGCGCGCCTGAGCGGCGCGCCAAATCGGTTAAACGCTCTAATAGATAGTGAGCACGTTCAGGGCCTTCTCGATCGAGCACGGCCGCCAGGGCATCGAGCCATTCTTGGGTTTCGAGCGAATCTGCATCGTTTGACGCATTGAGTGCGGCAGCTTGTGGTGCCATGGCAATCTCCGAGATGACAGCCTGTTTGATATGTGAGGCTACCTGTTTTTTGGGTATTTGCGGCATTCTAGGTACTCCTGACAAATGCGGCAACAAATATTTCATGTTGCGGTATAGCTTTTCATATTATGAAAATAAAGATCTGTTTTAAGGCAACATTTCGCTTGTCAAGCAAAAACGCGGGATAACCCGACTAAAATGTCCACCTTATGGATTGCACGTATGTCTAACCCCGCTAAGTCGGTACTCGCCACCCCTTTTTTAGATCAAGCCCGCCTGCGGCGTCGCCGGTGGTATTGGCTCACGCCCATGTTGGTGTTGGTGCTGTACGCCTGCGTCATGGGGGTGTTCTTTTGGCTGCAACGCATTCATGATGGCAGTGTCATGTTTGTCACGATCGATCAAGAATTGCGTCAACACCGCTTAATTTGGGTCGTGGTTGCCCTATCCGTTGTGATCGTGATCGCCTTGCTCATGCTGTGGCGTTACACCCGATATCGCTCTGAGGCTGAAGCCGCGTTGATCGCCGAAACTGGATTCAGACGCGCCATGGAAAACTCGATGTCAACCGGCATGCGCGTGATTGACCTTGAAGGCCGCATCGCTTATGTGAACCCGGCTTTTTGTCGCATGATCGGTTGGAACGAAGCCGACTTGATTGGTCGCCTGCCACCGTTTCCCTATTGGGTGCCAGGTCGTTACGAATCACACCAGCAAACACTCGACAACCTCATGTTGGGCAAATCTCCAAGTTCTGGCATTGAACTTGAGGCGCAGCGACGCGACGGCTCGCGCTTTAACGCGCGTATGTATGTGTCGCCCTTGCTCGACCCGCAAGGCACGCAGGTGGGTTGGATGACCTCGATGACAGATATCACCGAGCCCAAACGTATTCGCGAGGCGTTGACCGCTGCGCACGAACGTTTTATGACTGTGCTTGAAGGCTTAGACGATGCGATCTCGGTAACGGCTGACTCAGACGAAGGCCTCGAGCTGTTATTTGCAAACCGTACCTACCGCCGTTTTTTCGGTGCACAAACGAGCGGCCACCATGAGCTGTTAGCAGGACGTCGCGGGCGTTACACCGAAGAATCGGTCGAGATTTTTTCAACCTCAGTGCAACGTTGGTTTGAGGTGCAGCACCGGATGCTGGCCTGGACCGATGGCCGTAAAGTGCGTCTGCAAGTGGCACGCGACATCACAGAGCGTCGCCAGCACGAAGAAACTTCAAGAATTCAGCAAGAAAAAATTCAAATTACCAGCCGCCTGACGACCATGGGCGAGATGGCCTCTTCTTTAGCGCACGAACTGAACCAGCCTTTGACAGCGATCACGAACTACAGCATGGGGATCGTCGCAATGGTTAAGGCCGGCAACACAGACATGAATATGTTGCTGCCAGCGCTTGAGAAAACCGCAGCACAAGCGCAGCGTGCCGGAAAAATCATCAGCCGCATCCGTGAGTTTGTCAAACGTAGCGAACCTCGCCGGCAAGCGATTCAGTTACAAACTGTGATTGATAACGCCGTAGGCTTAGCTGAGATTCATTCGCGAAAGCACCGCGTTGCGATTACAACCAAAATCCCAAATAACTTGCCAGACGTACTCGCCGACCCAATCTTGATAGAACAAGTGCTACTCAATCTGCTTAAAAATGGTCTTGAAGCCATGGATCAGAGCGCCGTCGATACACTCTTGCTTGAAATCTCGGTGCACGAAAATCAGATTGAAGTCGCGGTCATCGATCACGGCCATGGCCTCACCGACCCAGAACGCCTCTTCGAGCCATTTTTCAGTACCAAATCGGAAGGCCTTGGAATGGGGCTTAACATCTGCCGCACAATCATCGAGTCTCATCACGGCCGACTTTGGGCGACCAGCAATCCCGAAGGCGGTACTATCTTTCGCTTTACACTACCCTGCGTCGATCCTGACGTGATCCAGCAAGACAATCAGTCCGAGGAGTTACCTGCATGAACCTACCCCAAATAGCCAGCACCGTTTACATCGTTGATGATGATGAAGCGGTACGCGACTCATTAAGGTGGCTGCTCGAAGCCAATAGCTACCGTGTGCGTGCCTACGCAAGCGCCGAATCTTTTTTGGCTGAGTACGATGAGCAGCAACCTGGGGTCTTGATTGTCGATGTACGGATGCCCGGCATGAGCGGCCTTGAATTACAAGAGCAACTCATTGCACGCAAATCAACGATGCCGGTTGTGTTCATCACCGGTCATGGCGATATCCCGATGGCGATCTCGACTATGAAAAAGGGCGCGGTCGATTTTCTTGAAAAGCCTTTTGATGAAACAGCATTGCGCGAAATCGTTGGTCGCATGTTCGAACAGGCAAACCAGCGCCTGACCCAAGCCAAAGCGGTGCGTCAACACGAAGCCATGCTGGCGCGCCTGACCTCACGCGAGCAACAGGTACTTGAGCGCATCGTCGCCGGACGTTTGAACAAACAAATTGCGGATGACTTAGGCATCAGCATCAAAACAGTTGAAGCGCACCGCGCCAACATCATGGAAAAACTTCAAGTCACCACAGTCGCTGATTTGATGAAAGTTGCGCTCGCCAAACCCGAGGTTAATTAATGGCCGGTAGAATGATTGACGGGGTAGCCTTAGCAGCAAAAATTCGCGAAGAAGTTGCCACACGTACCGCTGCTCTCATTGCGACCGGCACAAAACCCGGGTTAGCAGTGGTCTTAGTCGGCAGCGACCCAGCTTCTCAAGTGTATGTAAAAAACAAAGTCGCAGCGTGCCAAAAAGCGGGCTTGCATTCTGTGCTAGAGCAATACCCGCCCAGCATGACACAAGCCGAACTGCTTGAGCGCGTACGTGCGCTAAACGCCGACCCGGCTATACACGGTATCTTGGTGCAACTGCCCTTACCGGCACACATCGACTCGCATCTAGTCATTGAAACCATCGCCCCCGAAAAAGATGTTGATGGTTTTCACATCAGTAACGCTGGTCTGCTCATGACGGGCAAGCCCTTATTTCGCCCGTGTACACCCTACGGCGTGATGAAAATGCTTGAGTCTGAAGGCGTGCAGTTGCGTGGCGCGGTGGCTGTGGTGATTGGCGCGAGCAACATTGTTGGCAAGCCAATGACAATGCTATTGCAAAGCGCCGGTGCAACCGTCACCATCTGCAACTCAAAAACACGCGATCTTGGCTGGCATACCCGTCACGCGGATATCGTCGTCGTCGCAACCGGCAAGCCTCGCATGATTGACGGCAGCATGATCAAGCCCGGCGCTGTCGTGATTGACGTAGGCATCAACCGTGGCGCAGACGGTAAATTATGTGGCGATGTCGATTTTGACAGCGTCATTCAAGTCGCGAGCGCAGTCACCCCAGTCCCTGGTGGCGTGGGTCCGATGACCATCGCCATGTTGTTAGTGAATACGCTAGAGGCCGCCGAACGCGCTCAGCATAATCGAGCCAACTAAATGAACCCTTTGCTTGTTTCAATGAATGCTTTGATCGATTATGCAGCGATCAAGCCCGAGCACATCACCCCCGCAATTGAACAGTTACTGGCCACCGCACGTGAAGCGGTGACTGCAGCAGCAAACCCTGAGCTTGCCCTCAGTTGGGATGCCATCATTACCCCCCTGGACGACGCCTCCGAGCCCTTATGGCGTGCGTGGTCGGTCGTGGGTCACTTGAACTCTGTCGTCAATACCCCTGAGCTGCGCGATGTATATAACGCCATGCTGGGGCAGATCACTGAATTCTCGACTTGGGTGGGGCTACACGTTGGGCTGTATACACAATACCAACGTCTGCACCAATGCCCAGATTTTAAAAATTGGTCGCCGGCGCGTAAACGCGTGATTGAGCTGGCCTTGCGCGACTTCAAGCTCAGTGGAGTCGAACTACAAGGCGAGGCGCGCGTACGCTATGCTGAAGTCTCTGAGCAGCAATCGCAAGTGTCGCAAAAATTTTCTGAAAATGTCTTAGATGCAACGGACGCCTGGTCGCTTGTGATCGACGATCGCACACGTTTAGAAGGCGTCCCTGAAGACGTCATCGCTTCGCTTAAAGACCCAGAGGCTGAGCGCTGGACACTGAACCTGAAGATGCCTTGCTATTTGCCGATCATGCAATACGCGCTTGATCGCGACTTAAGGCAAACGCTTTACAAAGCCTATGCGACGCGCGCCTCTGAGCAAGGCGCTCAAGAATTTGACAACTCGCCGCTCATTGAACAAGCGCTCGCCTTGCGCGCTGAAGAGTCCAAACTATTGGGCTTTAAACATTTTGCCGAACTGCGTTTGCAAACACGCATGGCCAATAGCGACCTAGAAGTCACCGACTTTTTGCGTCAGTTAGCGCAGCGGGCAAAACCTTTTGCCGAGCGTGATCTGCTCGAACTAAAGGCCTATGCCAACACTGAGCTAAGCTTGGCAGCGCTCGAACCCTGGGATGTTGCCTTTGCCTCTGAATGCCTGCGTGAAGCGCGCTATGCCTACTCTGACGACGACGTCAAACAGTACTTCACAGAGCCTCGCGTGCTTAGCGGCTTATTTGCCGTTGTGCAAACCTTGTTTAACGTTGAATTAAAAACCTGCGAAGTCAATGGCTGGCATCCAGACGTACGCGCGGCGTCAGTGCACAACGCCAAAGGTGAAACGCTCGGTTATCTGTTGATGGATCTCTATGCCCGCCCTGCCAAGCAAGGCGGCGCATGGGTAGACAGCGAACGCAATCGTCGCAAGCTTCGGGCGGCCAAAGACGGCAATCGATCTGAGTCGTCTGCTAAAGTCCAAACACCTGTCGTGTACTTGACCTGCAATTTTGCCCGCCCCCAGGGCGATCGCCCTGCCTTGCTCACGCATGATGATGTCATCACCTTGTTTCATGAAAGCGGTCATGCGTTGCACGCGTTGTTATCTGAAGTCGACGAGCCAGGTGCCTCGGCGTTTGCCGCGGTTGAATGGGATGCGATCGAGCTACCTTCGCAGTTTATGGAAAATTTTTGTTGGGAATGGTCAGTGTTAGAGCGTTTGACCTCACACATCGACACACAAGAGCCCTTGCCACGTGAACTGTACGACCGCATGACGGCCGCTCGTAATTTTCAAAGCGGCATGCAAACCGTACGGCAAGTTGAATTTTCGCTTTTTGACATGTTGGTGCATAACCGTGACCAAGGTCTTTCGATCGCCGAAGTCTTGACGCAGCTTGATCAAGTACGCGACGAGGTTGCCGTGATACGCCCGCCGTCATGGCATCGGTTTCCGCATAGTTTCTCGCATTTATTTGCAGGCGGCTACGGGGCTGGCTACTACAGTTACAAATGGGCCGAAGTTTTATCTGCGGATGCCTTCGCGGCGTTTGAAGAAGCGGCCGAACGCGCGGCAAACGATGCGCACCTTGCCGGTCAAACACTAGAAGGAACCGGTGCACTTGACGCGCAAACGGGTGAGCGCTTTAAGCGCGAGGTGCTTGCCGTGGGTGGTGTTCGCCCCGCGGCTGAGTCCTTTCAGGCGTTCAGAGGGCGCGCACCCCAGATTGATGCT
Source organism: uncultured Alcaligenaceae bacterium (assembly GCA_937952975.1). GTDB lineage: Bacteria > Pseudomonadota > Gammaproteobacteria > Burkholderiales > Burkholderiaceae_B > Zwartia. The sequence continues at coordinate 11,368 of CALFXX010000101.1, read as the reverse complement.
CTGTTGCGCCACAGCGGAATGTCAGACGCTGAAACGCCGGCGGCGGCGTGATTCAAATGCTTTTCCTACGTTTCAAGAGCGCACAAAGAAAACGATGAACGCTTTGCTCAATCGACTCTTACGTGTGCTGTGCATGCTGAGCTTACTCACCCTCACGGCCTGTTCAGAGCCCGACTACAAGTGGTCGCTTTACGACGTGAGCGGCCACCTGCCAGATCTTGAATTTTCGCTCAAAGGGGTCGGCAATCAAACCGTTACCCAAGCCAGCCTCAAAGACAAAACGGCCTTAGTCTTTTTTGGCTATGCCAGCTGCCCAGACATTTGCCCCACAACGATGGCGCAATTGACTGAAGTGATCGCCAAACTCGGAGACGACGCCAAAGACGTACGCATTGTTTTTATCAGCGTCGACCCCCACCGCGATACCCCCGATATTTTGCAAGCCTATGTCAATGCTTTTAACAAAAACGCAATCGGCCTGACGGGAAGCGAAAACGAGGTAGCTGCCTTAGCCAGACGCTATCGGATCGCGTACCAAATTGAAAAACCAAAGCCAGGCGACAACCCTGACATCTATGACGTCACGCATAGCCGCGGCGTCTTTATTTTTGATCGTTTTGGCAAGGCGCGCCTTTTAGCGTCAGACACCGAAGCGATCGATACTGTGACTGCTGATCTGAAGCGGCTGCTTCAAACCACACGCTCAAAGTAATAGCCTTAGGCCACCGGAGTCGCGACAAAGTAGCAAGCCATGTCGTGGGCATCGCAGTAACGAAGCGAAGCTAAACTCTTGATCTTTATCAAGCCTCTTTGAGCCCCCTCGATGCTAAGGTAGGGCTCTATCCCAACTCAGTGACACTTGACCATCATGTCTGAAACTAACGCCTGCGAAGAGTCTGTTGATATCTCGATTCAAGGCATGACCTGTGCGTCGTGCGTTTTGCGCGTTGAAAAAGCATTGAAAGCAGTACCGGGCGTTTCGAGCGCGACCGTTAACTTAGCCACCGAGCGCGCGCATATCAACTGGGCGCCTGCGTCATCTGGCTTAAAGGCTACAACGCTAGAAGGCCCGCATCCAGTCGATGCGCACCTTAAGTTATTAGCGGCCGTGCACAAAGCGGGCTATGAAGCCTCGGTGCTTGAACAGCACGCCGCCCCCTCTTCAGCCGAAGCCGATGCACGTGACCTCGAAACCAACACCTTACAACGCGCCCTGTGGCTTGCGCTCGCCTTAACGCTGCCGGTTTTTTTAGTCGAAATGGGTGGGCACCTGATACCAGGCATACATCATTTTGTGCATGACACGATTGGCATGCAGCGCAGCTGGATCGCGCAATCAATCTTAACCACCTTGGTACTCGTTGGACCAGGGCGCGTCTTTTTTACCAAAGGTCTGCCGGCGTTGTGGCACTTAGCCCCTGAAATGAATTCGTTGGTTGCCTTGGGCGCAGGTAGTGCCTGGGCCTATTCCATGGTGGCAACCTATTTGCCACAAGCCTTACCTGAAGGCACTCGCTTCGTATACTTCGAAGCGGCCGCAGTGATTGTGACGCTGATCTTGTTGGGTCGTACGCTTGAGGCACGTGCAAAGGGGCGCACGGGTGCTGCGATCAAACACCTGATTGGCTTGCAGCCGCGCCAGGCACGCGTCTTGATCAACGGTCAACCCACCGATATTAATATCGATGCGGTCAAGCCCAGTGATTTGATCTTAGTACGCCCAGGCGAAAAAATCGCGACAGATGGTGTGATCACCGAAGGTCAACCCTATATCGACGAAGCCATGATCACGGGCGAACCGATCCCGGTCACCAAGCACATCGGCGCTCGCGTCACCGGCGGCACGTTAAACACCACCAATAGCTTCACCTTCAAAGCAACGCACACAGGTGGCGATACGGTCTTGGCGCGCATCATTCGCATGGTTGAAGCCGCGCAAGGTACCAAACTGCCTATACAAGCGCTCGTTGACCGCGTCACGGCTTGGTTTGTGCCAGTGATCATTCTCTGCTCGCTGTTGACCTTTGTGATTTGGTATTGGTTAGGCCCTGCACCAAGCCTGAGCCATGCCTTGATCAACGCTGTGGCCGTCATGATCATCGCGTGCCCGTGCGCCATGGGTCTGGCCACACCAACCTCAATTATGGTGGGCACGGGTCGTGCGGCAGAACTAGGAGTCTTGTTTCGCCAAGGCGATGCCCTGCAGCGTCTGCGCGATGTGCAGGTCGTAGCGTTTGATAAAACAGGCACCCTGACGCTGGGCAAACCGGCGCTCACTGATTTTGTTGTACTCGAACCCGCCTACGACCGCGCTCTGTTGCTATCTTGGGCTGCTGCCATGCAAGCACACTCCGAGCATCCGATCGCCCACGCGATTGTGCAAGCCGCCCTCGCCGACCATCTGCCTGTGGTGTCAGCACAAAACTTCCACGCGATGAGTGGCGCCGGCGTACGTGCCACCGTGAGCGGCCACGCAGTCAGCTCGGGCGCGCAAGCCTTTATGCAGACAGAAGGCATAGACACCTCTGCGGCAGCTCGCTACAGCGAGCAATGGGGCCAACAGGGTAAGACCCCCATCTGTTTAGCCGTTGACGGCAAGCTTGCTGCGTTGATGGCGGTGGCTGATCCGCTAAAACCCAGTGCACGCGGCGCCATTGAAGCGTTAAAGCAACTTGGGCTTCGCACCGTAATGATCACGGGCGACAACCAATACACGGCGCGTACGGTCGCGCAACAACTCGGTATTGATGAGGTACACGCCGAGGTGCTGCCTGAAGGCAAAGTAGCGGTCTTGCAAGCCCTACGGCGCTCGAGTGCGGCAAGCGTCAGCGCGTCGACTTCGAGTCATTCACAACCGACACGGCCGAATGCAGTACTCGCCTTTGTGGGCGACGGCATCAACGACGCCCCTGCACTAGCGACAGCAGATGTCGGCATCGCAATCGGCACTGGCACCGATGTTGCGATCGAATCCGCTTCGGTTGTGTTGATGTCGGATGACCTCGCGGGCGTTGCGACAGCAATCGGCTTGTCGCGCGCAACGCTCACCAATATCCGACAAAATCTTTTTTGGGCCTTCGCCTATAACGCAGCGCTTGTGCCGGTTGCGGCCGGCGCGTTGTATCCGTCATTTGGAATACTGCTGTCACCGATGTTTGCCGCAGGCGCGATGGCGTTTTCTAGCGTGTTTGTCGTGGCCAACGCCCTACGGCTCAAGCGTTATAAAACTTAAACGTTATACGGCTTAACCACCAGACGACTCAGGGCCGCCAGCGTGTCGTTAGCGCCATCGCGTCAGGACGCTGCACGGGGTTGGCGGGCGTAATTGGGGTACCGATCGCCAAAAATCCCACGAAGCGATAATCGAGCGTATCAAACCCCAATGCCTCAGGAACCTCGTCAGTGTAGGTACCGAGACCAGTACTCCAGTAGCTCGAAAAACCCATCAGGTGCGCTGCGTTTTGGATGTTCATCACGGCAGCCCCCATCGATAGCGTTTGCTCAATTTCTGGCACTTTCGCATTGTCGTGCGAAATCTTATACGCCAACCCTATCAGCAAAGGGACGGTCGATAACCACTTGCGTGTGTTCTGCTCTTTTTGCTCTGTGATCTCGCGCCCCGAACGGCGAGTAGCGTCAATCGCCAAATCTGTAAATGCTGCAATTTCAGGTTGCATCACCAGGGCAAAACGCCACGCACGCAACGCAGAATGATCGGGCGCACAGACTGCTGCTGCAAGCATCTGTTGCAACTGTTCAACGTTGGGGCCCGGAGCCTGCACGAGCTTTTGTGAACGACGCGTAGTCAGTAACTGAGCGTTGGTGAGCGAAGTCATTTGAGTCATACCTTGAACGATTAATAACGAATAAGAACGAATAAAAAACAAGCAGAAAAAAACCCTGCATCACAAAAGCGATACAGGGCTTAGTTACAGACCGCCTGCCGAGGCAGACAAGGTCAGTAAAGAATTACAGCACTTGAATGTTGGTAGCTGATGGGCCTTTAGCGCCCTGACCAATTTCAAAGCTAACTTTCTGGTTTTCTTCGAGAGTTTTGTAACCGCTCGAGCGAATTTCAGAATAGTGAGCGAACAGATCTTTGCCGCCGCCGTCAGGCATAATAAAACCATAACCTTTTTCGGCATTGAACCACTTCACGACACCAGTTGCCATTTCAACTTCCTTGATAGATAAATAACGGGCAAAAACGCCCAACGTGCTAGATGGTCAAGGAAGGGATAGACACCACTGATTACCACTAAGGGCGACCGACTAGGGACAAAAACCGCGTCGCTTGAGAATCTTGCAGGCAAAGTGTAGAGGTGAAGTGCTCTAGAGTCAAACACTTACAACGGTTTTTTGCCCTTAAATCGCTGAAATTGTGGTTTTCTCTACATTTTGGGTATGAAAGCAACAAAAAAAGTGATTTCTCTAAGAAATTCCCTCAATTTCAAAAAAAAACACTAGGTAACTATCCCTACACTTTCAGTATTGGCTGAACAACAGGGATACCGCAATGAAAGTAATCGTTTTAGGTGCAGGCGTGATTGGTACAACCAGTGCGTATTACCTCGCACGTGCGGGTGCCGAGGTCACGGTCATCGATCGCCAAGGCTGTGTCGCCAACGAAACCAGCTTTGCCAACGCGGGGCAAATCTCACCGGGCTACTCAACGCCGTGGGCAGCCCCAGGCATCCCTTTTAAAGCCTTTAAATGGATGTTTACCAAGCACTCACCCTTGGCGATCAAGCTCGACGGCAGCCTTTGGCAGCTGCGTTGGATGGCGAGCATGTTGCGCAACTGCACCGCCAGCCGCTATGAACTCAATAAAGAACGCATGATGCGCGTAGCCGAATACAGTCGCCATTGCCTCGACACTTTGCGTGCAGACACTGGCATCCAGTATGAACAACGCTGCGGAGGCACCTTGCAGCTGTTTCGCACTCAGGCCCAAATGGATGCCGTTCAGCGCGATATTAAAGTGCTCGAAGAGTGTGGCGTGCCCTACGAACTGCTCGGCGCAGCGCAACTCACTGCGGCTGAACCCGGCCTGCGACTTGCCCAGGGGCTCACCGGAGGGTTGCGCCTACCCAATGACGAGACCGGCGACTGCCAGCTCTTTACAACACGGTTGGCCGCGCTGGCGCAGGGGTTGGGCGTCAAGTTTCAGTACAACACTCCCGTTGATGGATTACTGACTGACGGCGGTCAAATTACCGGCGTACGCATCGGCCAAGACGTCTTAAAGGCTGATCGCTACGTGTTGGCGTTCGGCAGTTACACGCGCGATTTGCTCGCACCCTTGAACCTCGACCTTCCTGTTTATCCAGTGAAAGGCTATTCGCTCACGGTGCCATTAATTGATGAATCTCTTGCGCCGCAATCTACTGTTTTGGATGAAACCTACAAAGTCGCTGTCACGCGTTTCAATAACAGAATTCGTGTTGGCGGCATGGCTGAACTCAGTGGCTTTGACTTAAGCCTCAAGCCACAACGTCGGGCCACACTCGAAAAAGTAGTCAGCGAGCTCTTTCCCGGTGGCGACGTAAAGGCCGCAACATTCTGGACGGGTCTGCGGCCCATGACGCCAGACAGCACGCCGATTATTGGTGCGACACCCTTTAACAATCTGTTTTTAAATACAGGGCATGGCACACTCGGCTGGACCATGGCCTGCGGCTCTGGCAAGTTGATCGCTGACCTTGTCACGGGCCAGCGCCCAGAAATCAGCACTGACGGCCTGGCAATCAGTCGCTACACAACAACGGGTCAGCCGCTCTTGCAACAACCCACTTCAGTACCGGCTTAATTTTCAGAATATATTGTGAATGCGCGCGGCATGACGGAGGCTGGGCAACCCTCTAGTTCTAGATCATCGAGCAGAGCTCATAGACTACAGCTCATCGACCAGAACTAGGATGCAAGCTCAAGCTTTGTTGCCTCGGGCCGATTCTGCGTTACAACTATACGTACAGCGTTACTAGCCACTATTTTTTGTGATTTTTTGTGATTTTTTGTGATGACACGCCCTTCAAAAGCCCTTATAGATCTCGCCGCTCTGCGTTCAAACTATCTCACCGCCCGCAACCTGCATGGTGGGCGGGCGTTAGCGGTCGTGAAGGCCAATGCCTACGGGCACGGCGCTGTACCCTGCGCGCAAGCCCTTGCTGAGATCGCCGATGGCTTTGCAGTGGCTTTCGCCACTGAAGCCTTCGAACTGCGCGAGGCGGGCATCACCAAGCCTATTTTGGTACTTGAAGGCTGCTTTGATCCAGAAGAACTTCTTGCGGCGTACAAATCAAACCTTTGGGTGGTCATCCATCAAGAGTCTCAGTTACGTGCCCTTGAAACGGCAGCTGTAGACGCCCACAGCATGCACGTGTGGCTCAAGGTAGATTCGGGCATGCATCGCGCCGGCTTTGCACTTGACGCGGTTCAGGCGGCCTACGAACGCCTTGAAGCGTGCCCCTCGGTCGCCTCGATTACCCTCATGACGCACTTTGCTCGCGCGGATGAACCCGACAGTGACGCCACGGCAAAACAAATCACTGCCTTTCAAGAGGCCACGGCTGGTTTGCCCGGCGCGCGCAGCCTAAGCAACTCGGGCGCAGTTCTGGCCTGGCCGACTGCACGCGGCACTTGGGCTCGGCCGGGTATCTTGCTTTATGGGGCCGATCCCTTACCACTTGATCCCTCACCACTGGGTGCCGACCACTCGCAAGCCCAGCCCTACACGCTCACCCCAGTGATGACGTTAATGAGCGAAGTCTTTGCCATCCGAACGCTCGAACCGGGCGAGGCCTTAGGCTACGGTGGCACCTTTGTCGCAACGACTCCGGTGCGCGTTGGCTTGGTTGCAATCGGCTATGCAGATGGATACCCCAGAGTCGCTCCAACTGGCACCCCGATCGCAGTGGGTGGTGTACTCACCCGTACTATCGGCCGCGTCTCGATGGACATGCTCACGGTCGACCTCACAGATCTACCTCAGGCAAGTATCGGCAGCCCTGTCGAGTGCTGGGGCAAGCAAATCGACATCAACCTCGTTGCCCAACAAGCCGGCACCATTTCCTACGAGTTGCTGTGCAACGTCAAGCGCGTGCCCAGGGTTTATACAGACTGACCTCATTCTGTCGTCAGATTTCGGCCGCCAAGCGTTTTATTGCGCGAGCGCTTGATCGCTTTCACCCAAAGAAAATGAACGCATGACTTGATAGGTGGGGCCCAGTCAAGGCACTTTACGCACATTTACGCTGCGGTAATGGGATAATTCGGCAAACTCACAAGACTTGATGACTTATGCCGACCCTGCAACTTGCCACCTGGAACGTCAATTCGTTAAAAGTACGACTGCAACAGGTCTTAACTTGGCTACAAGCCAATCCCGTTGATGCCTTATGCCTGCAAGAGCTTAAGCTGGATCACGACAAGTTTCCGCTTGAGGCGTTTACAGCCATTGGTTACCACGCAGGCTGGGCAGGGCAAAAAACCTACAACGGCGTGGCGGTGCTTTCGCGCCAACCGGGCGTTGATATCACACGCAATATTCCTGGCTTTGAAGACCCGCAGCAACGCGTCTTGGCCACCACCCTGCCCTATGGCGACAGTACCATTCGCGTGATCAGCGCCTATTGCCCAAATGGGCAAGAAGTGGGCAGCGAAAAGTATCTATACAAGCTTGCCTGGTTCAAAGCCTTTGAGGCTTGGCTGGTCACTGAAAAACAGCAGCACCCAAATATCGCAGTGCTAGGGGATTACAACATCGCTCCGGTCGATGCCGATGTGCACAATCCAGAAAAATGGATTGGACAGATTCTGGTCTCAGAGCCCGAACGCGCGGCCTTTCAATCATTATTAGCTCTTGGATTCACAGACGCTTTTCGTCTGTTCGAACAGGCACCCAAGTCCTTTAGCTGGTGGGATTACCGTATGAATGGTTTTAAGCGTAACGCGGGGATGCGCATTGATCATGTATTGCTCTCAGAGTCACTCGTGCCAAGCTGTACCGCCTGTGTGATCGACAAGGGGCCGCGAGCGCTTGAACAGCCGTCGGACCATACGCCCGTGATTGCCACGCTCACACTGGGGTAGGCGCAGATGACCAACCATCAAAAGCGTATCGCAGTGAAGTCACCAGTCGCGCGTCCGAGTCAGATCGCCACGGCGCAAAATGATCTCGCCTTGCCGCTCGATCACCTCGTGATCAATACGCATTTTGAAATGAATGCGGCGCACGACATTTTTGAGCAACTCGGCTTTACCTTAACGCCACGCGGTCGCCATAGTCTGGGATCCATCAATCATCTCATGGTGTTTAAAAACGATTATCTAGAGTTAATCGGCTTGCCCAGTGATGGAGGCCCGCTGCGCAAAGAGGTTCTCGAGAGCCCTGTCGGCATCGATGGCCTGGTGTTTCAAACCTCTGATGCAAAGCATACACAGCAATTATTGCAAGCAAATGGCTTAGCAGTACAACCTGTGCAGGCGTTTACACGCCCCGTTGAGCTTGAGGGTGTTGTGTCTGAGGCTCGGTTCGAAACCGTGCGGTTTGAACCCGGTCAATTTAGCGCTGGCCGTTTGTACTACTGCAAGCATTTCACACCTGAATTGGTCTGGCGCAAAGAGTGGCAAGCGCACCCGAATGGCGTGAATAAACTAGCCGCCCTATTGATTGTTTGCGAGTCGCCTCAACAAGAGGCCAGGCACTATGTATCGGCTGCCGGTGGTATCGCGGTTGTTGGTGCAAACGGCGAGTATCGCGTGCACGGCGCGCAATACAGCTTGGTATTTGTGACTGCGGCACAATACGCAGAATGCTTTGGTAGCCTCACTTGCGTAGGCGGCAAGCGCTCAAGTTTTTTTGGCGCGATTGCGCTACAGACCCCATCACTAGCACCGCTACGCAAAGCGCTCAAGCGTATGCAAAAAAATGGTTTACACACGGTCGCCTGGCGCGAGCACCCCGGTCGGATCGCTGTGCAAATGCCTGGCTTCAATACCTTGCTCGAGTTTATTGATATGAGCATCGCTTAATTTGTACAGCTAAACGTTTCAAATTTTAGTTTTCTTAGTTTTGAGTGCGTTTGTTACTTTCATTCAACGATTTTTTATTTTTAGGATAGGGATTATGTTCAAAATTTGGGGTCGTATTACTTCGATCAATGTTCGCAAAGCAGTCTATGCCGCGCAAGAGCTTGGTCTTGACTTTGAACGCATCGACGCGGGCGGCGTGTTTGGCGTTGTCAAAACACCTGAATATATTGCGCTGAATCCAAACTCGGTTGTCCCCACTTTAGTTGAGGGTGACTTTGTACTTTGGGAATCCAATGTCATCGTGCGCTATTTGTGCGCCAAGCACTCACAAGGCAAGCTCTATCCAACCGATTTGCAAGAGCGTTTCAATGCCGAGCGTTGGATGGACTGGCAACAAACCACCTTTGGCCCCTCAGGTCGCGATGCGTTCTGGCAATTGATCCGCGTGTCGGAGGCCGAGCGCGACATGAAAAAGGTCGAAGCCTCAATCGCCTCAACTGAGATCCTGCTTGATCGACTTGAACATCACTTGAGCAAAAATGTCTTTGTCGCGGGTGCCAGCATGACGATGGCCGATATCCCACTGACCTGTGAAGTGCATCGCTGGTATGGCTTGCCAATCCCGCATCCCTCACGCCCGTTTATCGAAGCTTGGTATGCAAAAATGCTGGCACGCCCCGGTGCTAAAAACGTACTGACCTTGCCTTTGTCTTGATACTGCGCTCGCAAGGTGTCTAGAACGATGCGCACTGGACAACCTCCCTCAATCAATCGAGGGAGGCGTGGTACACCTTCATCTGTCGGTGTTTTTAGCCAATCGCTTGGTTGTCAAACTTACGAAGTCTTGCGCGTACTCGCCCAGCTTATTTTTTAGGTAGCGTTTTTGTTCAATCGTCAGGCTGTTTAGAATCACTGCGGTCACTTCAGCCCACTCTTGCCTCAGTTTCATCTGCTGGCTTGCAAGCAAGGGCTCACGATAGATTTTTAAACTCACTAAATAAGCATTCAAATCGTTTTCAGCTTGCAGTGAGTCTCGCCCTGGTTGCTGTGCCAACAAGTTCAATAAAGCCTCTTGCCTCAAGACACGTTCGTCACCCCACGCCAAAAATACTTTCGAGCGCTTGTCGGACCAATCCATGAGCAACAGTTGCTGCGAAGCGGTTAGGCTACCGAGCCAATCCTCATAGCGCTTCAGTGCGCGCTTGTGTCGCTCTTTACGTGTCGCATCGCTTGTTGGATTTTTAAGATATTCTTCAAAATACTCTTTATTTTCGCTTTGAAATTTTTCACGTAAATGCAGTCGCTGCTTTGCTGTCAGCGTCACCATGATGCCAGCGAGTTGGTGCGCCGCACGTTGGCCGAGTACTTCAAGTGCTTGCTCAACCTGTTCTTGGATCTCAAGCACTTCGCCCGCGGTAAACACAGTCGGTTGATCAACGCGCGCACGCCAGGTCTCGAGCGCGCTGGTGTAGTCAGGCAACACAACTTCGGTATGCCACTGCATAAATTGCGCAAACTCTTGGTCTAGCGCAGCCCGTTGCGCCTCATCCAGATTTAAATAACCATTGAGACGATACGATAAATAGTTAGGGGCGTAGTTGTAGGCGATCTGTAGCGAACTACAGCCCGATAAGCTAAAGATTAGACACAAGCCCGCAAGTATTTTGGCTAAAAGCGAGGCGCACTCAACGTGCTTGAACGCCAACCAACGACACACCCTAGGAAAACAAGCAAACATGCGATCGCACAATACCGAGACGAGACGCTAGATTGTTGCACAATCGGGGCACGCTTACTTGTCTCGCTTACTTGTCTTCCATCCGCCAAACACCATCCCACACGCCCTCAGGAGGGTGTTGCTGCAACAGACGACAGCGCTCGATGTAAATCTGCGAGAGCTTATCGTCAGGATTAAAGCCAAGCGCCTGCTCGAAGGCCTTAATCGCCAACTCAAACTCACCTCGCCGATACTTCGCGATACCGTCCCTAAAATGACTCACAACATCCATCAAGTTCGGAAACGTCTGCTCGGTGTGATAATCCAGTACTTCAAAGACTGCGACGGGTTGTGTTTTGCCTTTTACGACAACCAAATCAACCTCGCGCATGCGATAGGTACCGCGTAACTTCTTTTGCGTAAACTCACTGATCAAAATCTTGGCCGCGTACTGTTTGCACGCAGACTCCAAACGCGCGGCTAAGTTCACCCCGTCACCGATAATGGTGTAATCCATCCGCTTTTTGGCACCGATATTGCCCGACACCACGACATCTGTATTCAGACCAATCCCAATATTGATTGGCTTCTTGCCCTCGCTCAAACGAATGACGTTCC
>CALFXX010000100.1 GCA_937952975.1 uncultured Alcaligenaceae bacterium | reverse complement strand
ATCCGTCCAGCCTACGCAAGCCTCGGCAAGACAAGACAGCCCGCCCAGGCGCTCTGCGCCCCCACTCCCTAACTTTCCGATATATTGCGTGGCGTTGCTGTCACAAAAATCGCATATTCGCTGAGTACTCTATGTCGTGAATCCTAGGTGTTGCGCCGCAACACCTTCTTCGCAGCCTGAGACCAGGAGTAGCAGATGAACGTAAAAAAACGCTGGGTGGCTTATTGTTCGGGTAACACCCGTGATGCGACTGAAGATGACTGGAACAATTTTGTTTTAAAGATATTTTTGGATTGGCGACAGCAGAGGCTTGAACTGGATTCCAATGCGCCAAAAAAAGCAGGTAAAGCGCTCACCGAGTACGCTGACGCGCATTACAACTTTACGCAGTTCATGGAAGGTGCCGATATTTATAAAGAACTGATAGACCTTGAACCCAAACGCCACCAACCCTAAGTGCAAGGGTGGTGGCTTGACCGGTAATGGGTGCATTGTCAGTTTGTCGTCCATGCACTGACAGATCTGTATCAATGTCCTGTCATGACCCTGTCATAAGAAAGGATGAAGATACCTTTCAATGAACAAAACTATTGACTTCATTTATTTCAATGCAGGCGGCGGTCATCGTGCAACTGCACTGGCCCTGCAACAAGCGATTGAATTTGAGCGACGTCCTTGGAACGTGCGCCTAGTGAACTTGTTTGAGGTACTCGATCCCAAAGCGAGCTTCAACAAGGTGATGCGCTGTGCGCCTGAAGACCTGTACAACTTCAGACTTCGTCATGGCTTGACGCTGGGTCTCTCAACCGAACTCAAGCTGTTTCAAGCGATGATTAAAATGGGGCATAGCGCGATGGTGCGTAAGCTCGAGCAGCACTGGCTCGAGACGAAACCGGATCATGTTGTGTCCCTGATACCGAATTTTAATAAAGCGCTGTACGAAAGCGTTAAAAGTGCTTTGCCAAGCGTACCCTTTGTCACGGTCTTGACTGATATGGCGGACTACCCGCCACACTTCTGGATCGAGCCGAATCAGGCACAACACTTAGTCTGTGGCACCGCACACGCCGCAGAACAAGCGCGGGCCGCTGGCTACACGGACGAGCAGATCTCGCTTACCTCTGGCATGATTTTACGGCCTGCCTTTTACGAGCAGCCTGAGATTGATCGCGAAACAGAGTGCCTAGAACTTGGACTCGATCCAACGAAGCCCACCGGGATCGTGATGTTCGGCGGTCATGGTTCGACAGACATGCTGCGTATCGCAAAAGTGTTGCCTGACATTCAACTCATATTTTTGTGTGGCATGAACGCGACGCTGAACAAAAAAATCTCGGCACTCAAACCGAGCGCGCGGCATGTCGTGATCGGCTATACACAAAAAATTAGTCATTACATGCAACTCGGAGACTTCTTCATCGGCAAACCTGGCCCCAGCAGCTTAAGTGAGGCTGTACATATGGGCTTGCCCGTCATCACCTTTGGTAATGCTTGGACCATGCCTCAAGAGCGTTACAACACCAATTGGGTACGTGAGCAAGGTGTTGGCCTGGTGATCCCCTCTTTACGCGCGATTCGAAAAGGGGTGCTGGCGCTGCTGGATCAGTTGCCCACTTATAAAGGGACGGTCTCGCAGATTGAAAATCGTGCAGTATTTGAAGTGACTGACATTTTGGCTCAATTGATGTCGCGCGCAGATACCGAGCGTGCAGAGGTTGCTGTACGATAAAAAGGCAAAGCCCTTTATTGAAATGTGGTCGGCTTTATTAAAACGTAGTCGGGTATCTTCTTGTTGGAACGGCTCGTGCTGAGGTGTGATCCGATCACCTGACATCACAGCGCCTAGACCAAAGCCAAGCGTAAACCTCTCAATTTACGCTGACCCAGCCTTTATGCGGACACAGCCAGGTTTTCTTGCTCGTCCAGGCTCTCACTGGTTCGATAAGGCCAGTGCACAACCTTCAAGACGCCTTCGGACGTTTCAACGATTGCAGACAGGCTTTCGACCCAATCGCCATCGTTACAGTACAAGATACCGTTGATATCTCGGATCTCGGCTTTGTGGATGTGTCCACATAAGACACCATCGTAACCACGTCGTCTTGCTTCGTCCGTGACGATATTTTCAAACTTGGTAATGAACGAGACAGCGTTTTTAACCTTGTGCTTCAAGTACTGGGACAGCGACCAATACGACATACCCATTTTGTGGCGAAAGTGATTAAACCAATTGTTTAATTTTAAAATCACCGTGTACATACTGTCGCCCAGATAAGCCAGCCACTTTGCATGCAGGATGATGCCGTCAAACAGGTCGCCATGGGTGACCCAAATGCGACGACCATCTAGTAATTGATGGGTCGCTTCATCAACAATCTTGATGTCACCAAAAGCCATTCCGAGAAATTGCCTGATCACTTCATCATGGTTGCCAGCGATATAAGTGACGTGTGTACCCTTTCTGGCCTTGCGAAGAATCTTTTGAATCACATCATTATGGCTTTGGCGCCAATACCAACCCTTCTTGAGTTGCCAGCCATCGATGATGTCGCCTACAAGATAAAGCTGATCAGATTCATTCCACTTCAAAAAATCAAGTAAGTATTCTGCTTTACAACCTGGCGTGCCAAGATGAATATCCGAAATCCATATTGCCCGATGACGCTGTGGCCGTTGCTCTGGAACATCATATTCAGCTGGTTTCATGGCTAGACATCATGCTCCATTGATTTGACAATTTGATGGCCAACGCATGACAAACTCATGACGGCCAATCCCTTTAACAAAATGCTTTTGTGTATTCAACGCTCACCTATCAACGGACATTGCTGAAGCAACACAAAATCTGCGCCTTTGGTAGGCTCCGCAAAAATTGCAAGCGAGTCAAACACACAATTGGGTAATTGAGAAAAATGTTGATTTGCCACATGCGTTAACGCAGCAATCTCTTCTTGCGAGGCTTTTGCAAGCGAACCTGTCAGTGAACAATGGAAGCGGAAGCGGTCAAGCACAAAGGGATAGCCCCAGCGCAGCAATAACTCGTCTTCGTGCGGCGACAAACCCGCGTTTCTGCGGCGGCTCAACTCTTCTTGACTAAGCGGCTCGGCATAGTCGTTCAACTGCGTGACGCATTGCTCTTCAAGCTGCGTGATCTGCGCAACCTCTCGCTCTGGTATGAGCGCAAGAAATGTATCTAACAGGGCAACTTGCAAGCGCGGCATAACAAAGGGCTTGATGTGCTGACATATTGCATTGACGCGATCAACCAGATCGCTGGGTTGATACTGGCTGGCCAACACAAACGGTGCCTTCATGGTGGCATGAAACCCATACCGCCGAGGATGCTCGGTTAGCTCTGCCACACGCTGGGCTGACAGCCCGCTCACCAAAGGTTGTGGACTGCGTTGGTGAGTCAACGCACAGCGCCCTAACCACTCGCTTGCTTGCGCCCACCACTGCTGCTCGACATTTGGCGCGAAATATACGGCATAGCGATAGGCGCGCTGAGTTGTATACCTTGAAGCCTCTAGGATGCTGCTCAAACCGCCTGTTGTCATAAAACGTTTACATCTTCGTCATGAAAACTAAATATTGACTGCTTAAGCTCACACACTTAACAAACTTAAGCAGCGGTCGCGATGCGATCCTGTACACAGAAAGTAACAAGTGAATGTTGCAACCATCTGACAGTAGTCTTTCTACAACATCTACCGCACGTGCGAACTGGCTCGCTTTACTTGCCCGCGCGCCTTTGGCACTACTCGAGGCCTCATTACAACCACATCTTCAAGCGACACCCTACTGGCTACGTAAACCTGAAACGGGCTTGATGATGGTCGAAGGCCGCGCCGGGGGCACGGGCGAGCGCTTCAATCTGGGCGAAATGACTGTGACGCGCTGCGCCTTACGCCTTTCAAACTCACCCGAACACCGTCACGTTGGTATCGCTTACATCGCAGGGCGTTCGCATCGTCATGCTTATTTAGCAGCGGTTGCAGACGCCTTACTACTAGACGACTCACACCATGCCGACCTCGAGCAGCAGCTGCTCGCGCCGGTCAGACGGCTGTTAGCCGAACAAAAGGCGTTGCGTCAAGAGCGGGCAGACACAAGCAAGGTCGATTTCTTTACCGTGGCGCGCGAAAGCGGTGCCGACGCAGAGCAAGGGGAAGAGTCATGAGTGGCATGGAACTTTCTGACATTGGTACTGGCTTTGCGGACATTTCGCTAGGTAGCCAAAGCGTCTTCAGATCAGCGCTTGAGGCGCTGTCTTATCCGGGTCGTATCGTAACCCTTGACGTCACTTTTGAAGCGCCGAAAGCCGCCAATACGGCCTCGAGTGGCTTACTGCTGGCGCTACTTGAACCGGGTTCGACACTTTGGCTATCGCCTAGTTTGATGAACACAGACGCTGCAACTTGGATTACTTTTCACACCGATTGCAAAATCACACCCAATCAGCACGACGCGGACTTTGCTTGGATAAAGAACTGGGATGAACTCCCCCGATTGGAGAGTTTCGCCTTAGGGACTGACGAATATCCGGATCATTCAACCACCTGCATCATCGACATCCCGCAATCGACCACAGCCGCGCCTGCCTCGCCTTCACTAACGCTGACAGGTCCAGGCATCGCACACCACTCAACCATAGAGCAACTAGGGACCACAACGGAAACAATTGAGGGCTTCGTTGAGCAATGGGCTCAGAATCTGGCCTGTTTTCCACGCGGAGTCGATTTCTTTTTTGCGATCGACACGAGCCTGATCGGGCTGCCCAGAACAACTCGCATCGAAATTTCAGGATAGAGCCCCTCATGTATGTAGCCGTCAAAGGTGGTGAACAAGCCATCTTAAGTAGTTATCAACTGCTTGATCAACAGCGCCGCGGAGATACAAGTATCCCCGAGTTGTCGATCGCACAGATTCGTCAACAGATGAAGCTGGCAGTCGATCGAGTAATGACTGAAGGCTCGGTCTTTGACCCTGAGCTCGCAGCCCTTGCGATCAAGCAAGCCTGTGGCGACTTAGTCGAAGCGATTTTCTTATTACGCGCCTACCGCGCGACACTACCCAGACTCGGTTCGACTCAGCCGATTGACACCGGAAAGATGGTGCTCGATCGTCGGATTTCTGCAACGTTCAAAGATTTGCCTGGTGGACAAGTTTTAGGGCCAACCTATGACTACACCCAACGCCTGTTAGATTTTTCGTTGCTCGCAACTGGCGAGCATACTCACATAGACGCGACGCCGATCGCGTCGGCCGGTGTCGCTCAGCCGGCCCCCGACTTGCCTGACGATAAAAGTCATGCGCCCCGAGTGATTGATTTACTCAATCACGAAGGCTTAATCGAAACACATCCTGTCACGCAAGGTGATCCGACGCCCTTCGATCTGACACGCCAGCCTGTTCGCTTTCCAGCCGATCGCAGCACCCGCTTGCAAAACCTGGCGCGAGGTGACGAAGGTTTTTTGCTGGCGATGGCCTATTCAACTCAACGTGGTTACGCCAATAGTCATCCGTTTGTCGGCGAAATTCGTCTAGGTTCTGTAGAAATTGACGTGATTCCAGAGGAGCTGGGGTTTGCTATTTCAATTGGTGACATTGAAATTACCGAATGTCAGATGATCAACCAGTTTGCGGGAAGCAAAACCGAGCCACCTCAGTTCACACGAGGCTATGGCTTAGCGTTTGGTCATAGCGAGCGCAAAGCGATGGCGATGAGTTTGGTGGATCGCGCCCTGCGCGCCAGTGAGCTAGGTGAATTGGTGCAATCGCCAGCACAAATGCCTGAGTTTGTGCTGTCGCACAGCGATAGCCTCGAAGCCTCTGGCTTTGTCCAACACCTAAAGCTGCCGCACTACGTTGACTTTCAATCAGAGCTTGAGTTGGTCAGAAAAATGCGTACGTCTCCCACTGAAAACCAAACTCTGACTAATGACGTGGAGGACGAAAATGCTTAAGGAAAATATTGCGTCGGCGAATACCGCGTCACCGGCGGTCGCTTCGCACGAAAACCAAGCTGTTGACCAACATTTTAATTTTGCCTATTTGGACGAACGAACAAAACGCATGATTCGACGAGCAATTCTAAAAGCCGTCGCAATCCCAGGTTATCAAGTACCTTTTGGTTCTCGTGAAATGCCCCTACCCTACGGCTGGGGCACAGGCGGAATTCAGGTCACGGCATCAGTAATCGGGCCTCATGACGTTCTTAAAGTGATCGATCAAGGGTCGGACGATACTGTCAACGCTGTCAATATTCGTCGGTTTTTTCAGCGCACCACAAACGTTGATATCACCACACACACGCAGGCGGCAACCCTCATTCAAACTCGCCATCGCATTCCAGAAATGCCACTGACCGAGGATCAAATCATCATTTATCAGGTACCCGTACCCGAGCCAATGCAACGCCTCGAACCTCGCGAACGCGAAACGCGTAGCCTTCACGGCCTGGCTGAGTACGGACTGATGCACGTCAAGCTCTATGAAGATATCGCGCGCTATGGCCACATTGCAACCACCTACGACTATCCGGTGCTCGTCAATCATCGCTACGTCATGGCACCTTCGCCGATCCCAAAGTTTGACAACCCAAAAATGCACATGAATCCAGCGCTACAGCTTTTTGGTGCAGGCCGTGAGAAACGCATTTATGCAGTGCCTCCGTATACCGCCGTTGAAAGCCTGGGCTTTGACGATTATCCCTTTGATGTTCAACGCTGGGATGCGCCGTGCGAGCTCTGTGGCTCACGCGAGAGCTTTCTCGATGAGGTGATCACCGACGATCAGGGTGGCCGTATTTTTGTGTGCTCTGATTCTGACTATTGCCAGTCTCAGCAGGACAGTGCGGCGCAGACGGCAGTGCCCACAGCGCCATCAGGTTCACGGGATGAGTAAGCAGATGAACCTCACCCAGCAAGCACCCATCTTACGTGCCAGCGGCCTGACTAAGAGTTATGGTGACCGAGCGGCACTCGTTGACGCAAGCTTTGAGCTTTGGTCAGGCGAAGTTCTTGCCATTGTGGGCGAATCAGGCTCTGGCAAAACAACTCTGCTCAATGCACTGGCCGCTCGCGACCAACCCGACTCAGGCACCGTGGAATTCCAGCTCAAAAACGGCCAACTCACTGACATCTTCAAAATGACTGAGGCGCAGCGCAGGTTGCTGGCGCGCACCGACTGGGGCTTTGTCCATCAAAACTCTGCCGATGGGCTGCGTATGGAGGTGTCTGCTGGTGCGAATGTGGGCGAACGCCTGATGGCGCTAGGCGATCGTCATTACGGAAAACTGCGTGCGACGGCGTGTGAGTGGCTCTCGCGCGTAGAGATTGATCCCTCGAGAATCGATGACTTACCAAGACATTTCTCAGGCGGTATGAGACAACGCCTGCAAATTGCGCGTAACTTGGTCACCCAACCCAGACTGGTATTCATGGATGAACCAACCTCAGGGCTAGATGTATCGGTTCAGGCGAAGCTGCTTGATCTCTTGCGTCAATTGACTCAAAAGCTAGGGTTGGCATCAATTATTGTCACCCATGATCTGGCGGTTGCCCGTCTGTTAGCGCATCGAATGATTGTCATGCGTCGCGGCCGCATCGTCGAGACAGGCTTGACCGACCAAGTGCTTGATGACCCTCAGCACCCTTACACCCAACTGCTAGTGTCCTCGGTACTACAGCCATGATTACACCTGTTTTGCGTCTCACGAATGTGAGTAAGCAGTTTACGCTGCACCATCAAAATGGCCTCACACTGCCCGTTTTGAACAACGTCAACTTTGAGGTGGCTGCGGGCGAGTGCGTCGTATTAGACGGCGCGTCAGGCATGGGAAAAAGCACCTTACTGAAGCTGATTTACTCAAACTATCGAGTGAGTGCTGGATCGATTCAATTTTCAGAAAAAGGTGGCGAGCCTCTTGAACTCACCACAGCGAGCCCGCGTGAGCTGATCGAAGTGCGTCGACAACACATTGGCTACGTCAGTCAGTTTTTACGCGTGATTCCAAGAATTTCGACACTTGACCTTGTGGCAGAGCCTTTGCTGTCAGAGCTTGGCCATGATGAAAGCGCCATTCGGCAGGCACACGAAATCGCTGGCGTTTGGCTCACTCGATTACGGATTCCTGAGCGCTTGTGGGGCTTAGCGCCAGCGACGTTCTCGGGTGGCGAACAGCAGCGTGTCAACATTGCTCGCAGCATGATCAAGCCACGCGCACTGCTCTTGCTTGATGAACCGACCGCCTCGCTTGACGCGCAAAACACTCAAACAGTCGTGACACTCATTCACGAAGCGATTGCGGCAGGTGCTGCTGCAGTCGGAATTTTCCACGACCACGCTGTAGGCAATCAACTTGCCACACGTCGTATTGACATGACCAATTTTCGGAGCATCACATGCGCGGCTCAGTAGTCATTACTAATGCTCGATTGATTATGAATCACGAGATCGTGCAAGGCTCAGTCTCGGTGGTAAACGGTCGGATCGACTCGATCGACACCGGACTGAGTTCTACCGCCGGTGCAATCGACTTCGAGGGCGATTTTTTAATGCCTGGGATGATCGAAATTCATACCGATAACTTTGAACGCCATCTGATGCCTCGACCAAAAGTCATGTGGGCAGAAAAGCCTGCACTCATTGCGCATGATGCCGAAATCGCCTGTGCTGGCATCACAACCGTGTTTGATGCTCTTGGCGTAGGCGAGGCTGATACAGAAAGCGTTCGCGGTCAGACCTGGGGGCATGTCATCTCAGCTCTTGACCAGTACAGTAAAGAAAATCTTCTGCGCGCTGATCACTACATTCACGTGCGCTGTGAACTACCAGCACCCAACACGATTGAACTGTTTAAACCCTTTGATGGACACTCGCGTCTTGGACTCATCTCATTAATGGACCATACCCCGGGCCAACGCCAGTGGGAGGACATCGAACAAGCGCGCGTGTACTTTACCGGTAAAAAGGGTTGGAGCCACGAAAAATTCGAAGATAAAGTTAGTCATGCAGCAATGCTGCAAGAGCAATTTAGCGCGCCGCATCGAAAATACTTTGTCGACTACTCAAAGCGAACAGGTATCCATCTGGCGAGTCATGACGACACCACCGAGGCACACGTGCAACAAGCCTTTGCAGAAGGTGCCAGCATGTCCGAGTTTCCGACGACCCTTGCCGCGGCGCGTTGTGCAAAAAATCTAGGGCTCTTAACCGTCATGGGTGGCCCCAATGTGGTGCGCGGCGGTTCTCACTCTGGAAATGTATCAGCCACAGAACTCGCTAAGCATGGCTTACTGGATGTATTGTCGTCTGACTATGTCCCGGGAAGTCTGCTGAGCGCCGTCGCACGCTTAGTACAAGAGGGCGTCATGACCTTGCCAGATGCAATCGCCACCGTGACACGTCACCCAGCCCAAGCAACAGGGCTAAACGATCGTGGAGCGTTAGAAATCGGCTTCAGAGCCGATCTGGTGCGCATGCGGTTACACGAGTGCGTCGGCGAGCCTAGCCACGCCTTTGCTCGGGCAGTGTGGCGCGAAGGTTGTCAGGTGGTTTGATCGCGCCAACTGCCGACACCTCATTTCAATATTCATATAACTGTCAAGCAATTGTCATCTTAGCTCGACATACTAGAACGATATTTTTCATGGATTAATTCTATGGCTCGCGCTCTGCATATTAGTCATTTGAATAAGCACTTTAACGCCCAGCGAGCAGCGCTTTCGGACGTTAACTTCAGCGCAAATCGCGGCGAGATGATCGCACTGATCGGCGCCTCAGGTTCAGGTAAATCAACATTGCTTCGTCATATTGCGGGATTACTTGCTGCCGATCCCGTGAAAGGCTCTTCGATAGAAGTTGCCGGTTCTGTGATTCAGAAAGATGGACAGATCGCCTCTGACATTCGTGCCTCACGCGCGAAGGTTGGATTTGTGTTCCAACAATTCAACTTAGTCGATCGCTTGTCGGTCATGACGAACGTTTTAGTCGGTCTGCTACATCGTTTGCCTGTTTGGCGCAGCTTATTAGGCTTGTTCAATCAGGCCGAACGCACGATCGCCTATCAGGCACTCGCACGCGTTGGCATTCAAGATTGCCATGGCCAACGGGCTTCCACCCTTTCTGGTGGCCAACAACAACGTGCCGCCATCGCACGTACGCTTGTGCAAGGGGCTGATTTGATTTTGGCGGATGAACCCATTGCTTCGCTTGACCCCGAGTCGTCGCGCAATGTGATGGAGATCTTGGCGCGCATTAATCGCGAAGACAACTGCACCGTGATCGTTTCGCTGCATCAAGTTGAAATCGCACTGAAATACTGCCCCCGTGTCATCGCCTTGCATCAAGGAAAAGTTGTTTTTGATGGTGCCTCTTCAAAGCTGACGCCCGAATTGTTGCGCGAACTGTATGGCGTGCAGGTCGAAGAACTTTTCAAGCCGCTCGGTAGCACCCACGCGCCTATTGGCACGCGCACCAACCTGAATGCAGCCATGCCACTGAGTCAGGCGGCTTAATTTTAGGTTTACACACTTAATCGCAGTTTTTGAGTACTTAGTTGTATCTATTTTCTATCGGAGTTTATCGAATGCTAAAAAAATTATTGACGCTTGCAGTCTTTTCGCTTGCGCCACTCGTGTACACGCACGGTGCGCAGGCACAAGAAATTAACTTTGGCCTGATTTCGACAGAATCTAGTCAAAATTTGAAGCAAAACTGGTTGCCTTTGTTAGCCGACCTTGAGCGTCAGACTGGCATTAAGGCCAAGCCTTTTTTTGCCTCAGACTATGCCGGCATCATCGAAGGCATGCGCTTTAAGAAAGTCCAGGCCGCCTGGCTTGGAAACAAATCCGCAATGGAAGCCGTCGATCGCTCTGGCGCCGAGGTATTTGCCCAACAAGTATCAGCTGATGGTGCTTTGGGCTATTACTCGCACTTAGTCGTACGCAGCGATAGCCCGTTAAATTCGGTAGAAGATGTCATTAAAAACGGCAAATCGCTGAGCTTTGGTAACGGTGACCCAAACTCAACGTCTGGTTACTTGGTTCCGGGCTTTTACGTCTTTGCAAAAAACAATGTTGATGCAAAGAAACTATTTAAAGTGACCCGTGCAGCAAATCACGAAACAAATTTGCTGACCGTCGCCAGCAAACAAGTTGATGTCGCCACGGCCAACAGCGAAGCGTTAGACAGACTGAAGATCGTTCAACCTGAGAAATTCAAAGAGATCAAAGTCATCTGGACCTCGCCGCTCATCGCGTCTGACCCAATTTTGATGCTCAAAGATTTGCCTGAACCGACTAAACAAAAGCTCAAAGACTTCTTTTATGGCTACGGAAAAACTGATGCCAAAGAAAAAGAAATCCTGATGAATATCGGCAAGCTGAGTGGTTTTAAACCTTCTACAAATGCGCAGTTGATTCCAATTCGTGAGTTAGATCTGTTTAGCCAACGCTTGAAGGTCGAGAACGACGAAAACATGAACGCTACAGACAAGCAAGCGAAGCTCGCTGAAATCGATAGCAAGCTTGCTGCACTCAAAAACTAAAGCAATGAAAGTCTCAACTTCTGCCACGCCGCTGTCTGCGCCCGCGCCAAGCAAGCATAGTCTGCTTTGGTACGGGTCTTGGGCGGCTTTACTACTTGCTTTGACTGCGTCGTGGCAGGGCGCAGATATGCGCCCCTTAGACTTGATCAAAGATTCGGGGAATATGGCGACCTATGCCGCTGACTTTTTTCCGCCAAATTTCTCACAATGGCGCTTGTTCATTGAAGAAATGTTAGTCACCTTGCAAATTGCACTTTGGGGCACCGCCCTCGCCGTGCTGACTGCAATCCCAATGGCGCTGCTGGGATCCTCAAATCTCGTACCGCCTTGGGTCTATCAACCCTTTCGTCGCGTCATGGATGCCTGTCGTGCAATCAACGAAATGGTGTTTGCCATGTTGTTTGTCGTGGCGGTCGGGTTAGGACCTTTTGCAGGTGTTCTCGCGCTCTGGATTCACACCACAGGCATCTTAGCCAAACTATTTTCTGAGGCGGTTGAGGCCATTGACCCACAACCGGTAGAAGGTATTCGTTCAACAGGGGCTTCGGCCTTACATGAGATTTTGTACGGCGTGATTCCTCAGGTCATGCCGCTTTGGATTTCTTTTGCGCTTTACCGTTTTGAATCAAATGTGCGCTCGGCCACTGTGGTCGGCATGGTGGGCGCAGGTGGCATCGGTGTCGTGCTGTGGGAAATCATTCGTGGCTTTCAATACGCAGAGACTTGCGCAGTCATGCTCATCATTATTGGCACTGTAACGTGCATTGATCTGTTGTCTGCGCGCATTCGCCGGGCACTTGTTTAAAAGGTTTACCATGGCTTTAACATTAAATGACATCTCTCAGCTGCTCACCGTTGAAGGTGACAATCAATATGGCGGCGAAGCCGTCAGTCAGCTCGAACACGCGTTGCAGTGTGCCTCACTCGCCGAGCAAGCCGGCGAGACGCCGCATACGATTACCGCTGCGCTTTTACACGACATCGGCCACTTGTTAGCCAAGACCGGACGCCTTGAAGCAACTGCCACGAGTGACAACGGTGACGACCTACATCAATATGTCGCCTTGCCATTTTTACGCGGCCTATTTTCTGGCGCAGTACTTGAACCCATTCGTTTACATGTTGACGCTAAACGCTATCTCTGTGCAACAGATCAAACATACTGGAGCACGCTTTCGACCGCCTCAAAACACAGTCTGGTTGTACAGGGTGGCATTTATACACCACCGCAGGCTGCCGAATTTGAGGATCAAGCCTTTGCACAGGAGGCAGTGCGCCTTCGCCGGTACGACGACTTGGCAAAGGTACCCGATGCCCTCACGCCCACACTGCCGCATTTTTTGAAAATAATGCATAGCGTCGCTTTATAACTGAGCACTCACACGAGATTCACATGCCACTGATTCACTCTAAACGCTGGTTTATGAAGCTGACGCTGCTTGGAGCGTGCGCTGTTGCCTTACCCAGCGCCGTCGCCCAAACAACAGATCCTCGCCCCGTCGTACGCGTGGCCGTACAACAGTTACTGACGAGTGGCGCGCTTGACCCGTTGCGTGAGCAAAGCAATGTTGGCACGCGCATGCTACCTATGATTTATGCGGGCCTGATCCAGCTTGACACTGTTGGAGACCTTTCCCCACAACCGTCAGTGGCTGAATCCTGGAAGCGTATCGACGCTAAGACTGTCGAATTTAAATTGCGCCCGGGTGTCAAGTTTCACAACGGTGACGAAGTGACAGCAGAAGACGTTGCGTTCAGCTTTGGTGCAGAACGTATGTTCGGGACCTCTTTAGCACGTCAGCCCAATCAGGACAGCAAGACCATCGCTGTAGATATCGGTCGCAAGACCACAAACTCTACGCCTGGCAGCATAGATTTGCCACCACCGGAGATTACTGCGATCGCGCGCAACTTGTGGCCGTCACTACAAGGCGTTGAAATCGTTGATCGCTATACCGTGCGTCTGATCAACGCCGTACCAGACCTGACACTCGAAGGACGCGTTGCACGCTTGGGCTCTGAGATCGTGTCCAAAAAAGCGTATATGGCCTCAAAAGACTGGAGTAGTTGGGCACAAGCACCGGTGAGCGCAGGGCCTTATAAAGTCAAAGAAATGAAACTGGATCAATATCTGGTTTTAACCGCACACGATGATTATTTTGGCGGAAAACCACTCGTCAAAGAAATTCGCTACATGGTGGTACCTGAGGTGTCGTCTCGAATAAACGGCTTACTGTCAGGTCAGTATGACTTTATTACTGACATTCCACCTGATCAATTTAAGACGATACAAGGCAATAAAAAATTTGAAGTCGTAGGCGGTACCGTTCTTAATCATCGTCTCATCACTTTTGATAAAAATCATCCTGTTCTTGCGAACCCCAAGGTCAGGCAGGCGATGACACACGCGATTGATCGCGAAGCCATCATCGAGGCCATCTGGGGCGGACACACCGAAGTCCCTGCGGGACTGCAATTTGCGTTTTATGGCGATATGTTTATCAAAGATTGGGCCGTACCAAAATATGATGTTGCCCTGGCAAAGAAGCTATTGGCTGAGGCTGGTTATAAGGGTGAAGTGATTCACTTCAGAGGTCTGAACAATTACTACACCAATCAGACTCAAACCGATCAAATCATGCTCGAAATGTGGCGCTCTGCGGGCTTAAACGTCCAGATGTCCATGAAAGAAAATTGGGCGCAAATTTTTGAGCAAGGCCCGACTCGTGGCGTGCGTGGCTGGTCGAACTCTGCGCCCTTTAGTGATCCGGTCAGCTCGCTTGTCACTCAACATGGCCCGAACGGTCAGCAACAGCAAACTGGCGAGTGGACAAATGCCGAGTTCAATAAGTTGTCTGATACGCTCGAGACCTCGACCGATCCTGAAGTACGCAAACAGACGTTTAAACGGATGTTAGAGATTGCCGAGCGCGAAGACCCTGCTTACACAGTTCTACATCAAAGCGCCGTTTTTTATGCCAAGCGTAAAGACTTTAACTGGAAGCCTTCAAAGACCTTCGTGATGGACTTTCGAGCCGCGAACCTGACCCCACCCAAACAATGAACGCTGTTGTCGTTGATTCAAATATGTTGCTTAATATCAGCGGATTGCGTATCGCGTTTGAGCAACGCGGCCACCTCTCCGAGGTTCTACACGGGGTTGATCTACAGATCGCCGCCGGCGAATCAATTGGATTGGTCGGTGAATCTGGTTGCGGTAAAAGCATCACGTGGCTAGGCGTGCTGGGACTGCTCGGACAACACACACGCGTAACAGGATCAGTCAAATACCAAGGTCGCGAGCTACTCGGGTTATCGGATACAGAGTTATCACAGATCCGAGGTCGAAAGATCGCGATGATTTTTCAAGATCCCAGTTCGTCTCTCAATCCTGCACAACGCATTGGGGCACAAATCGCAGAAAGCTTGGCTCTGCATCGTGGCTTACGCGGCGCTCAGGCCACTGCAGAAGTCATCGCATTACTGGATCACGTCGAAATCCCCGAGGCTAAGCGGCGGATGGCAGCCTATCCACATGAATTGTCTGGCGGTATGAATCAGCGCGTCATGATTGCAATGGCGCTCGCTGGGCAGCCGGATTTGCTGATCGCTGACGAACCCACTACAGCCCTCGATGCGACCGTACAGGCGCAGATTTTGCAATTGCTCGACACGCTGCGTCGCGATACTGGCATGGCACTCGTCACAATCTCGCACGATCTTGGGGTGATTTCAGAAATTAGCGATCGTGTGCTTGTGATGTACGCCGGCTCTATCGTTGAGAGCGCGCCAAGCCAGACCTTATTTCATGAAGCACAGCACCCCTATAGCCTAGGTCTGTTGGCAGCCATGCCCACGTTTAACATTGAGATGCATCGGCTGACGACGATACGTGGCAGCATTCCACAAGCAGGCCAATTAATAGAGGGCTGCAGTTTTGAGGCTCGCTGCGATTTTGCTCAAGACAACTGTCGCGCCGTTGCCCCGAAGCTTAGGGCAATCGCGCTCGGCCATGAGTTAGCTTGCACCAGAAAACTCGCAGCATGACAGCGCTTCTGAACGTTACAAACCTGCACCGCCACTTTTCAGTCGAAGGTAAGAGGGAATGGCTTGCCGGAAAAAGTACTTTACGTGCTGTTGATGGAGTCACGTTGAGTGTGCAGCGTGGCAAAACCCTAGGGCTCGTTGGCGAATCGGGCTGC
This sequence comes from uncultured Alcaligenaceae bacterium, assembly GCA_937952975.1. Classification (GTDB taxonomy): domain Bacteria; phylum Pseudomonadota; class Gammaproteobacteria; order Burkholderiales; family Burkholderiaceae_B; genus Zwartia. The sequence goes on along the minus strand of CALFXX010000100.1, from coordinate 20,639 downwards.
GGCAAATCAACGATGGCTAAACTCGTACTGGGTCTGATTCCCGCCACTGCCGGCACCGTTGAGTTTGATGGCAAGCCTGTCACAGCAAAGCGAAATCAGGCCTGGCGCGCCGCGCGCCGTCACATGCAGATGGTTTACCAAGATCCACTCGGTGCACTTGATCGTCGCCTGACGGCGCTCGAGCAAGTGACTGAGCCGCTGCTCATACACGACAAACATGCTCAGATTCAACCGACCATCACTGCACAAAACATGATGCGCGCTGTCGGCTTGACTGATAATTTATTTCAACGCTATCCCCATGAGCTTTCTGGCGGTCAACGCCAACGAATAGTGTTAGCACGCGCCCTAGTGCTTAAGCCTAGCCTACTTGTTTGTGATGAACCCATTTCTGCACTTGACGTATCCGTGCAAGCTCAGGTCATTAATCTGCTCGATGACTTGAGGCAGCAGATGAACCTCACCATGCTTTTTATTAGCCACGATCTGCGCGTGGTTCGTCATATTTGTGACGAAGTTGCCGTGATGTATTTGGGTCGCATCATCGAACAGGGACGCGCAAAAGATGTTCTCACTCATCCTGCACACCCCTACACCCAAGCATTGATTTCAGCAGTGTCAACTCCGGGTGCAAAGCACACAGCCAACGGTTCGGGGCGCATCATCCTGAAAGGCGAACCGCCTAATCCGATTGATACGCCAACCGGCTGCAGCTTTCATCCCCGTTGTGCGCTGGCGACCGCGCATTGCAAAACAAGTGCTCCTGTTGCCACGAGGATTACTGACACACACACAGTCAGCTGTCATCTTCACACGATGATTCATCACGGGACAGGTCACTAAAAATGGGTCGATATATGCTGTCGCGCAGTTTGCGTGCACTGCTGACTATCTTTCTGGTGGTGGGCTTTGCTTTTACGATATTACGTTTATCGGGCGACCCAGCGATGATGATTTTATCGGCGGATGCACCGCCAGAGGCCATCGCTGCATTTCGACAAAGTTGGGGGCTCGACGCACCACTATGGCAACAGTTCTGGGGTTACCTACTGAACATCTTGCAAGGAAACTTTGGGGTATCCATGCGCGATGCAAGCCCGGCGATGGGGCTTGTGCTTGAGGCAATCCCTGCCACCTTAGCCCTTGCCATTCCCGCGTTTATTCTAAATCTACTCATCGGCATACCCGCTGGGATTTTGGCGGCACTACACCGAAACTCTTGGATAGACCGCCTTGTAATGAGTTTCTCTGTCGCTGGCCACACGCTGCCTAGCTTTGTCTTGGGTCTTTTGCTTGTTTTGATTTTTGCGGTCAGCTTTGGTTGGCTGCCAAGCGGCGGATATAGTGCGATTGAACATGCCATCTTGCCGGTCTTGACGCTGACAGTCGGTGGCGCCGCAGTGTTGGCACGCTACACGCGATCGTCGATGTTAGAGGTGTTAGGCCAACCCTACATTCGTGCCGCCTCGGCCAAAGGCTTACGTTGGTCTCAGGTTGTCATTCGTCATGCACTACCCAACGCAGCCTTGCCAATCGTTACGATTGCTGGGCTGATGTTCGGCGGCTTGATCGCCGGCGCGGTTGTGGTTGAGAGCGTTTTTTCTTGGCCCGGCGTCGGACGACTGACTGTCTCTGCAGTCGGCAATCGCGATCTGGCCGTGGTGCAGGCAGCCTTGTTGCTGATTACCTTCAGCATGGTTGTCACCAATCTGGTCGTTGATGCCATCTATTGTCTGTTTGATCCACGTTTGCGCGCCAGTTCTGGTGCGCATCAGTAAGCGCCAGCACACATTCTATGACCGTCGCAGCCTCAATACCAAAGTCCTCGGGCCACTATTTTTGGCAAGAGTATCCGCCACTCGTGTTGGTGGCGATTGCGTGGATCCTCGGGATCTTTATCATCGCGGCGCTAGCAGACGTTATTGCTCCCTACACCTACACTGCACTTGATTTGAAAGCGCGCCTACAGCCGCCCGTTGGGTTGGGCGGCGCGACGCGACATTTGTTAGGCACCGATGAACTCGGGCGCGACGTCTTGTCGAGGCTCTTAATCTCGGTCCAGGTCAGCTTGCTCATCGCCTTTGCCAGTACTTTGCTTTCAGCAACGATCGGTCTAACCTTAGGTTTTTTGGCCGCGCATTTCAAAGGCTGGATTGAACAGGTGGTGCTGACACTGATTGATTTTCAAGCCTCGATTCCCTTCATGATCATTGCCTTGGCAGTGTTGGCTTTTTTTGGCAACACGCTTGTACTGTTTATTTGCTTAATGGGTTGTCATGGCTGGGAGCGCAGCGCCCGCATCACGCGCAGTCTGACGATTGCAGCCAATGAGCAAGGTTATGCCAATGCCGTGCATGCGCTCGGAGCCAGCTCATGGCGGGTCTACTTTCGACACATTTTGCCCAATATCGCAAGCACACTGATTGTCAGTATGACGCTCACGTTTCCAGAGGTGATATTGCTTGAGTCGGGGCTCTCATTTCTGGGATTAGGGGTACAACCTCCACTCACTAGTTTGGGCAATATGGTTGGGTACGGTCGCGAATATCTACAGACCGCCCCTTGGATTTTGCTTGCCCCAAGTTGCGTCATCGTCTTGACCACCTTTTCTATTAGTCTGACCGGTGATTGGCTGCGTGACAGACTAGATCCAACCTTGCGTTAACAAATTTCTGACGGAGTCAAATCGTGACCATCAAACAAAAAAATGTCTTACTGATTGTGGTCGATCAGTGGCGCGGCGATACCCTCAAAAATCTTGGGCACCCCGTTATTCAAACACCTCACATCGAAGCGTTAGCCAGCGAAGGGGTGACGTTCGCCAAGCATTACACACAAGCGGTTCCCTGCGGCCCGGGTCGCGCCTCGATGCTAACTGGTCTGTATATGATGACCCATCGCGCGGTACAGAATACGATTCCGCTCGATGCTCGGCACACCAATATTGCAAAAGAAGTGCGAAAGGCCGGCTATCAGCCCGCCTTGGTTGGCTACACCACCACGACGCCTGACCCGCGCGAAACGGCCGCTGAAGACCCGCGCTTTAAAGTCTTGGGCGCCGACATGGAGGGATGGCATCCGGTCGGTTCATGGGGTCTAGACAAAGAGGCCTACTTTGCCTGGTTGTCAGCGCAGGGGTTTCCTGTACCCAAAAAGCCTAACGATATTTGGTTACCGCAAGAACTGACCGAGGCCGATATCGGTGCAACCGCCAAGCCAAGTATGGTGCCCGCGCACCTATCCGACACCACCTGGTTCACAGACCGTGCACTCGAATATCTACAAGGTACTGAAAATAAGCCCTGGTTTTTGCATCTTGGGTACTACCGCCCTCACCCGCCCTACAGCGCTGCAGCACCGTACCACGAGATGTATGACCCAAAAGACTGCCCATCGCCGATCCGGGCCCAAAGCAAAGATCTTGAAGCATCCCAACACCCGCTCTTGGCGTATTACCTCCAATCCATTGAACGCCGTCGCTTTTTTGAAAATGGCCAAGGGCTTGGCGCTGATATGGAAGAGGACGAAGTCCGTCAGATGCGCGCAACCTACTACGGCTTGATGTCTGAGGTTGATCATCACATCGGCCGTGTCTTTGATTACCTCAAAAAGACGGGTCAGTGGGACAATACTCTGATTATTCTCACCAGCGATCACGGCGAGCAACTTGGCGATCATCACCTGCTAGGTAAGATTGGCTACTTTGATCAAAGCTTTCATATCCCAATGATTGTGCGCGATCCAAGCCCTGCAGCCGATACGACGCGTGGCAATATTGTGCGGCAATTTACCGAAACGATCGACACCATGCCGACGATACTGAGTTGGCTAGAGCGCCCAATTCCCAGGACCTGTGACGGTCATTCGCTCTTACCGTTTGTGCATAGCGGTGTGGCCCCTGCAAACTGGCGTACCGAGGTTCATTACGAATTTGACTTTAGAAACATCTACTATTCAAAGCCTGAACAATTTTTGGGTCTGTCGATGGATCAATGTGCGCTTTCAGTCATTCAAAACGACCAGTATAAATATGTGCATTTTGCAGCGTTGCCACCACTCTTTTTTGATCTAAAAAAAGATCCATCGCAGCTTCATAACGTTGCGAACGATCCAAGCTATACCCTTGAATTGCTAAAAATGACTCAAAAAATGCTGGACTGGAAGTTGCTACATGCTGACCGTACCTTGACTGGCTATGCGGCCACCCCGGATGGACTAGTTTTTAGGCAGTGACGACAACACGATGGCAGACGGATCCTCATGAGCAATCAAAGACCTGAAGATCCCCTCTGTACGTGCGATCACTGAACTCCAGTCACGATCGACTGCAGTCTGACGCGCAGCCACTCGTATTTGCATCCGTAGCACAGAATCTTGAACGACTTGCTGAGCGGACTCGAACAATTGTGCTTCTTGGTGAGGCGCAAGCACCATGCCATTACGCCGGTGCTCAATCAGTTGACCCGCCGCGGCGTGATCATACGCAACTACTGCCAAGCCGCTTGCCATCGCTTCGATCGTGACATTGCCGAAGGTCTCTGTCAGACTTGGAAAAACAAACAAATCAGCACTGGCGTAATGCTTGGCCAAGTCTTGCCCGGTGCGAGTGCCCGCAAAGATCGCCTCAGGAACACTGCGTTCGAGGGTTTGACGCAGCGGCCCGTCACCGACAATCACCAGTTGAACGGGCAATCCACGCGCTTGCAACGACCTAAAGCAACGCACAACCGTGTCAAGATTTTTTTCGACTGCCAAACGCCCGACTGATAAGAGCACTTGCGTCTCTGCTTTCGCCCCCCAACTCTGGCGTAACTGCTCATCTCGTTTAGCAGGCGAAAAATTTTCTGTATCAACCCCTCGAGGCACAACCATTAAACGGTCAAAGCCAATTTTTGAGAGCTCGGCCATCAAGCCCTGAGTGGGCACCATGGTGCAATGCGTAGCGTTATGAAACTTTCGCATGTACGCCACAATCGCGCCTTTCAACCAACCAAAGCCATAAAACTGACTGTAGGCGTGAAAGTTCGTTCTAAAGTCTGAGCTTGTTGGTATTTTGAGCTTGCGAGCTGCGCGCGAGGCAGACCATCCCAACGGTCCCTCGGTCGCGATATGCACAAGATCAGGACGCTGCTTGAGCCATAATTTTTGTAATGCACCCTGAGCCGGCAACCCCATCCGTAGCTGCTTGTACATTGGAATCGGCGCGCCACGTACCAATACTTCTTGATAGCGTGAATCAGCGGCTGCCTCGGTGTCACTTTGATGCCGGGGTCTGACCAACATCAGCTCGTGTCCGCGCGCGCGCAAGCCATCCACGATTTTTGAAACAGTATGTGCGACCCCATTGATATCGGGAGGATACGTTTCAGTCACCAGGGCTATCCTGAGGCTCGGCTTATCGGGATAGATTCGATCGACTTGAATGGGCGCGTATTCGGTCATCTGAGCTCTTTAATACCAAAGGTGTCATGACTGTAATCAACTTATGTAACCGTTCGATGACAGCGACCTTATGAAAATAAAGTGCAACACTAATGTCATTAAAAATTCATCTTTTGACACAATGCTTCTGAAATAATCTCACCTGAGGCGTCGCTCATAATCCATTTGATTTGCGACACGGACAACACAAAGGATCACGATGAAAGAATTGCTAAACACTTTAAGAATACAGCGCTGGGATGATCATCGTTATTATCACCACAGTCGCATTAACCAAAGCCTGCACTTAGTCAGCGCGCTGTCTTTTTTAGTGTCGTATGTTCTGCTATTTATTAACCCTGTCGCCGCATCGCTCGTTGCCTGGTTGGTGGCCATGACGACGCGTCAATCGGGTCACTTCTTTTTTGAGCCCAAGGGCTACGATCATGTGAACCAAGCGACTCATGAACACAAAGAGGAAATCAAGGTTGGCTACAACTTGCACCGCAAGATTGTATTGCTGGCGATCTGGGCCGCGATTCCTGTGCTTGCCTACATCCAGCCCTCGTTGATCACTTGGGCGGTGCCTGAGGCCTACGAAGACACGACAGTGCGCATCGTTGGTATGGCATGGCTCTTTTTAGGCGTTGCCGGCTTGTTGTTCAGGGTTGCCCAACTCTGCATCAAAGAAAACTTCAAAGCTGCTTTTGCGTGGGCTTTAAAGATTTTGACAGACCCATTCCATGACGTATTACTGTATCGTCGCTCACCACTTTATTTAATGCGCGGCGAGTTGATTGATCCCATGCAACACATTCAGTCACACTAAGTCAGTTCAATCAGAGGCTTTAGCTCTTTAGTGCGATCAAGGCCTCTGGCACTATTCAAGCTCTTTACCATAGTGCCAAAAGCCTCTGATGACTCAACGTGATGTTTTACAGCTTAGTCTGCTGCACCATCTCTAACAACATACGGCGTCGAATTTGTTTGTTTGTCTGCCCCTGCGGCGTCCACCACCAAGCGCCTGCAGCCATTTGATGAGCAGCTCGTACGAAACGTTGGCAGAAATCATCAAAATCAACCTCGGTGAAGTTCAGACTAAATATCAGTCTGCCGGTACCAACCCAGCTCAGCGCAATCCCTTCGCGCCGCAAATAGAATTGCAAGAGCCAGTTAAAACGGCTTGGCACGTCGTACAACACTGTCCAGACGGTCGACATTGCCTCAACACGCAAGGGCAATTGCTCGCTTCTGAGCAAAGCGTTGAGCTTTTCTTTGCGGGTACTCCAAGTGCTTTCGAGTTCGGCATACTGCTGTTTAACAACCGGAGTGTCTTGACGATGCAAGAAGACATTCATGGCACCCATCACATAAGGGTGTGCGTTGAAGGTGCCGCGGGCAAAACAGACGTCCGCCGGATGCTCTGCATAGAAGCGCGTCATCAAAGACTTTTTGCCGCACAAAATACCAATTGGCAACCCGCCACCCAAGGTCTTGCCGTAGGTCACCATATCAGCATCAATTCCAAAGTACTCTTGGGCCCCACCTGGGGCAAGCCTAAAGCCCAAAAACACCTCGTCCATAATGAAGATAATGCCGCGCTCAGTACACACTTGACGCAACTCTTTGAGCCAAGCGGTGTAAGCGGCACGGTCGTAATGGGCGCGACGCCCACCATCCACAAGCGTCGAGTCGGTGGGAGCCGCTTGATTGGGGTGCATGGCTTGGATCGGATTAACCAAGACGCAGGCGATATCGCGGCGATTGCGCAACACTCGCAGCGTGTTCTCGTGCATTTCTCGAAGCGTCAGGGTGTGCTTAGAGGGCGGCATGGGATTGCCCGGCCCCGGCTGCACATCATCCCACCAGCCGTGATAGGCGCTTGTAAACCGAACAATTTTTTGACGCCCCGTTTGGTAACGCGCCAACCTTACAGCTTGCATCACCGCCTCGGTACCAGACATGTGAAACGAAACTTCATCTTTACCCGAGATCGCGCAAAGGCGCCGAATATTGTCGAGCACACACGGATGATACGAACCCAAGATGGGGCCCAAATCGCGCACCAACTGACTTCCTTCTTCAATACAAGACTTATAGAAATCCAGACCAAACAGATTCACGCCATACGAACCCGTCACGTCAATCAGACGATTACCATCCATGTCGGTGAGCCAGACACCATCACTGCTTGTCCAAAAACTACCCAACTGAATATGCTGCTGCAACACTTCCCGAAATTGATAGGGCACCCGATAGTTACTGATGAATTGCAAGTCGGAAATCATTGGCTTGCTGGCTGCTGTATGCGCCAGCGTCAACTGACTGCGCATGCGCAGATCATTACCCAAGGCGGTAAGGGCCTCACGGCGTTGACGCTCAACCTCTTGAGGCGCGCCATCCGCGTTAAACCACTTGTCGTCGGCGTACGAGTAACCAGGCACCCATCTTGCGATGCGCTTGGCCCAACGCAGATGTCCGCCCAGCGACGGATATTTAGCCACCGACAATTGCAGGCGTTGCCTGACTCGCAACAACAGCCACAGGCTCGCCGCGGCACCAACACCGTATTGCAGAATATTCAAAATTTGATCAGTCATAGTTTTGCCTCGAAAACTCCTTTTTATGACTTTAAGGTGACGAAATGATGAACATCAGTAAAGCCGTAAGAAATGTCTTTGCTCACGAAGACCTAAATTTTTTGGTAACCAATCGGATTCCGAGGCTTGCTGTCACACATTTCATGGGTTGGTTCAGCAAAATCAAGATTGGTTGGGTTCGCGATGCGTCAATTGGCGTTTGGAAACTATTTACTGATCTTGATTTAAGCGAAGCCAAAAAACAACGTTTTGACAGCTTGCACGATTGTTTTGTTCGCGAGTTGCGCGAAGGCGCACGCGTGGTCGACCACAACCCACAGATCATGACAAGCCCTTGCGACGCCATCGTGGGCGCCTGCGGCAGAATCATCAACGGGCAACTCTTTCAGGCGAAAGGGTTTCCGTACACACTGACCGACTTGTTTGGCGAAGCGACCGATACAAGCGCATGGTCAGACGGGCAATACGTCACCCTGCGCTTAACCTCGGCAATGTATCACCGCTTTCATGCACCATATAAGGGTGCCATGACAGCCGTACATTATCTGTCGGGCGATACCTGGAACGTGAATCCGATCGCGCTCAAGCGCGTCGAAAAACTATTTTGTAAAAATGAACGCGCCGTGCTTGCGCTTGAGCTAGGTGCACACAGACACAAAGTGGCGCTCGTACCCGTTGCCGCCATCTTGGTGGCGAGTATTCGCTTACACGGTTTGAATACTTTATTTCATACACGTTACAAGGGTCTGACTGATTTTGCTTGCAACATCGGATTTGAAAAAGGACAAGAGCTTGGCTGGTTTGAACATGGCTCAACAATCATCGTGTTCGCGCCTAAGGGCTTTACCTTAGCCGAGCAAATTTTGCCCGGAGCGCAGATCAAAATGGGCAGCCCGCTGATGCAATTGCCACTTGAGGCAAAAGGCAGCGACACCTCTGATGACATGCAAGAGTCGCATAGAAGCCAGGCAACCGAAATGACGAAGATGCTGCAGACATCGCACACGACAAATCAAAACACTACAGAGGGCGCGCCGTGAATCGTGGCTTCTACACCGTCATCGTTGCACAAACTTTTTCATCCCTCGCCGATAACGCCCTGTTCATCGCTGCAATCGCACTCATCCATCAACTCGAAGGCCCTGTTTGGGTACCACCTTTAATCAAATGGGGCGTTGCTGCAAGCTATGTGCTGTTAGCACCGTTTGTTGGTGCAATCGCCGATGCATATGCCAAAGGCAAGGTCATGTTCACCACCAACGCCTTCAAAGTCGTCGGTTGTATCCTGATGTTTAGCTACAGCATTTTTGGTTTGGCAGCTTCTGAACAAATCGTCTTAATATGCATTGCCTACGCGATTGTGGGTATGGGTGCTGCGGCCTACTCGCCCGCTAAGTACGGCATCATCACCGAAATGCTGCCTCCCGAGCAGCTTGTGGTTGGCAACAGCTGGATCGAGGGGATGACGGTTGTCTCAATCATCACGGGCTCAGTCGTTGGCGGTTTATTAGTGTCGCCTGCGGTGTCAGGTTGGCTGCTTGCACGCCCCACCATCCAACAGATTGTACAAACCCCCGCCGAAGCCGCCATTTTGATGATTGGTTTGCTGTACGTTGCAGCCGCCTTGACCAATTTATTCATTCCCAAAACAAACGCTCAGTATCCAAGGCAGCACCACCATCCTGTTCGGCTCATTAAAGCTTTTGGTGGCTACATCAAAGTACTCTGGACCGATAAGTTGGGGCAGATTTCCTTAGCAGTGACCACGCTCTTTTGGGGGGCCGGCGCCACGCTACAACTGATTGTGATTGAGTGGGGTCGCAGCCAACTTGGCTACCGCTTAGACCAGGCGTCGATCTTAATGGGTATCGCAGCCCTAGGCACGGTGCTGGGTTCCATTGCTGCGGCCAAAGTGCCTTTAAAGCAATCGCTTCGTGTGCTTCCGGTTGGTGCACTGATGGGTTTGGTTGTACTCGTGATGCCGCTCATCTATAACGAGTGGGCGGTATACGGTTTGTTGTTATTAGTCGGTATTTTGTCGGGGTTTTTTGTCGTACCTATGAACGCGCTACTGCAACATCGCGGCCACTTACTTCTATCCGCCGGTCACTCAATTGCCGTACAAAACTTCAACGAGCAACTTAATATTTTATTGATGGTGTCGCTCTATAGCTTAATGTTATGGCTAGGCATTTCAATCAACATCATCATCGTGATGTTTGGCTTGTCGGTTGCCATACTGATGTTTGTCTTGATTCGATGGAATCAAGCGAACATTAAGCGAGACCCTAGCCTTCTTGCACGTATAGGCGAGCACGGTCAAGGCAAGGCACTCTAAGCACAGCACCGCCCTACTCACTGCAAGTTCGGGGGCAGGGGCGCACAGCGCCTGGGTGGGCTGTCTTGTCTTGCCGAGGCTTGCGCAGGCTGGACGGATGAAGGCGGCCCTTGTCTGAGCGAAGCGAGTTTGGGTCGCCGCCGTTCAGACAAGCGGGCCGAGGGAAGTCCGCAAAGCGGACCAAGACAATCTGCCCACCCAGGCGCTGTGCGCCCCTGCCCCCGAACGACTCAAGAAACCCACCCCCTAGTCAAACCGATAGGTCACGCCCACCTGAAAGCGGCTGACATAAGGACCTGAACCACCAAACGCGGTATCAAAGGTGCTCGCGTTACGCTGGTACGACACAGCAACGTCTAAATCTTTCATTGGGTAGTACAGCAGCGCCACAAGCCCGTAGCGAGTAAGCGTCGGATCTGTCGCACTTGGATTGGTGTTCACACCCACATCGAGCGCAAGCTTCCATTGTGGCGACATAAGCCACACCGGAGCGATTGATACCGCATACAAATCAGTACGCCGTGCATCGGTACTTAAACCGACTGAGTAAGCGCTGTTGTAAGGCGCACTCGAATAGCCTGCATTGAAATGAAGTTCATAGTTTTCACTGAACTGCGACGCAATAAAATTTAATCCGTAGTTGAACCGTGCATTACCAATACCAACCTCTTGTTGCGCGGTGCTCGCCGGCGCGATCAACTGAGGTCGCAGTGCCAGATTCAAGCCCGTTTCACCATCACCATAAAAACGCCATTTCAAATTTAAGGTGTAGTTTGATACCCGCGAATAGGACCCAGTTGGCTGCAAATAATAGGTTGGAGCAAACTGCAAATCAATGTTGTCAGTCAGGCCGCGAGAAAACGTAAATGGAAAGGCTTGCGCGTTACCCACGCCCTGATAGTCTTCACCCGAGGTGGCGGCCACAGAATTATCCGTTGACTGACCAACCTGAATTAAAGAATAAAAGAATTGCTCAACCTGATAAGTACCTTTTGCCGTTGTTCCGGCGTCATCTGTGTTTAGCGGCATGTAGGCGGCAACTGGGCCGCTAGCCAACAATAGCAGCGCACACAACACCCGATAGTTTTTAGCGTATTTCATTCAGTTATCTATAGCTTGATATTTTTATATCCGGACAAATAAATGGGATTTAAAATTTTATAACTAATCATAAACTATTGATTTAATTTATAAATTACACATTTTGTACTAAATAAATTTTAATTGATGTACTAAATAATATGTATGCGCCGGATGCGCTGTGCGACGACTGCCGCAACCGCCGCTTTAAGCAGATCACCTGGCAAAAACACCAGCACTGCCCAACACGCCTTAGCTAAACCCATATCCGTTACAAAAGCCAGCCACGGCACGCCGATGCCATACACCACCGCGATCCCGCCACAGACCGCAGCAAACGCGCAACGCAATATTGCGGGAAGGCGTGTTGTCTTGGGATCCAAAAGAGGCTTTCCCGCCAACCACCCTGTCAGCGCAGCGCCAGGGATCATTCCGATTAAAAAACCCGCCGTCGGGCCTGCCAACACCGCCAAACCAGCACGGCCACCTGGCAATACGGGCAAGCCCATCAAGGCTAAACCAACGTAGAGCACCAGCACCAAGCTGCCTCGGACTGGCCCCAAGAGCAAGCCTGCAAGCATCACACCAAAGGTTTGTAGCGTGAGCGGTACAGGCACTAAGGGCATTGGTATCGGAGGAAGCAATCCAAGCACTACGAGTAGTGCAGAAAAGAGAGCCACCAACACAATATCTTTCGTTCTTAAGATCATGTCGCTTTGTCTTGTCGTGAGCTAGAAGTAGAAAAGGTACGCGCATCAATCGCTTCGGCGATTTCATCGGCACGCCGTAAGGTACGCAACAGCATCGGCACACCCATCGTCAGTGGGCTAGGTGTTAAGCCTCTTGCCAGTTGAGCCTCGCGAATGTCCTGCCACTGCACGCCGAGCTCAGGGATCAAACGTAACGTCAACCCAACGCCTAATGCCACTCTTTCGGAATTCACCCAACCCAACCGTTCAAAGGGCCGAAGCAGCCAAGCTACCACTTGCATCATCTGCGTGAGTGGCGTGGTCATAGATACGACCAAGGCAGCGAGCACCAGCGCACACAGTCGCAGAATCATTTCAAGCGTTTGCAAGACGCCGTGAGACCACACAGACAAGCCGCCCAACACCAACAGCAACCAGACCAGCGGACGCACCTGCTGCCAAACTTGCTGCAGCGACGCACCTGTAGAACGCAGGGCTAAGCACACCAGTACGCACGCAATCAATAAGAGTGCGGGCGAATGCACCCACATCATTACAGTGCTACCCAGGGCCAAGACCGCTAGCTTTAAACCAGCGGGTGCGAGGTGCAACCAAGTGTTGCCGGGCAAATAAAGAGATCCAATCATTTTTTAGGCGCAATGCGCTTGATACCAGGTCAGTGCTTCAACCGGTTCGCCATCAAACGCGAGGCGCCCTTGATCAATCACCAGCACACGATCCATCTGCTGCATCAAGGTCAAATCGTGACTCACCACCAAGGCTGGTTGCGGTAACTCGGCCAAGTGCCGTTCAAACCGGTTGCGCAAACGTAGATCAAGCTGCGTGGTGGGTTCGTCAAACACCAGAATTTCTGGTTCGGTGGCAAGCACGGCGGCCAAGGCTACAAGCTGGCGTTCGCCACCCGACAAGGTGTGCACGCTACGCTCGGTGAGGTGGCCGACGCCCAGACGCTCGAGCGCTGCCTGCGCGCGCAAGGCACGACGCTTAAGATCAGGTTCGCGCTGCTTGAGGCCAAACTCAATGTCTTCATGCACGACCGGAAACACAATCTGGTTGTCAGGGTTCTGAAATACGAAACCAACTTTACGACGCACCGCAGCCACGTCCCGCGCGGTGTCGATCCCGTCGATACAGACTTGCCCCGTTTTGGGTACAAGTAAGCCATTGATCAGCCGAACAAACGAACTTTTTCCTGAGCCATTAGGGCCCACGACCCCAATGCGCTGCTCAGACAGGGTCAAAGTCAGCTCGGTCAACACCAAGCGGCGCTCGCGCTCAACAGAGACGTTTTTAAACTCGATTAACATGGTGACCGATTATGCCCGATAACCCTCGGAAAACACGCATTGCATCGTAAAATGCGTACTGAACTTTTTCAGATATCTGCACTCGAACATCCCATATGAAAAAAATCATCAAAACCGACGCCGAATGGAAAGCCCAGCTTTCTGCCGAAGAATATTACGTCGCACGTCAAAAAGGCACCGAACGGCCGTTTACGGGGCGTTACTGGGATCACAACGAACATGGCGTCTATCGCTGTGTGGGCTGTGGCACCGCCCTGTTCGCCTCTGACACAAAATTTGATGCGGGTTGCGGCTGGCCAAGCTATTTTGTGGCGATCGACGGCGACAACGTACGCGAAGAAACAGACCATTCACACGGCATGATTCGCACTGAAGTGATGTGTAACGTCTGCGATAGCCACCTGGGTCATGTGTTTCCCGATGGCCCGCCCCCAACAGGCTTGCGCTATTGCATCAATTCACTTTCACTGACTTTTGAGCCACTCAAACCTTAAGGTCAACCTCGCACTCAGCGGCGAGGCTTTACAAAGCTAACAATGAAAAAATTTCTCTTTGACCTGTTTCCGCTGATTTTATTTTTTGCGGCTTACAAGTTTGCCGATATCTATGTCGCAACGGGCGTTGCGATGGCCGCAGCGATCTTGCAAATTGTATGGATCAAATTGACTGGCAAACCGATCGAAGGCATGCATTGGATCAATCTTGGTGTCATTGTTGTTTTTGGTGGCGCAACGCTTTGGTTTAAAGACGATACGTTCATTAAATGGAAGCCCACCATGCTGTACTGGCTATTTGGTGGCGTACTGTTAGTGAGCCAACTGTTTTTAGGCCGCAACCTGATGCAGAAACTGCTAGGCGAAAAAATCTCGATGGGCGATGCGGCCTGGACGCGCCTCAATCTGAGCTGGGCGCTGTTCTTTATCGCTGCGGGCGCCATCAACCTCTTTGTCGCATTTTCGGGCTATTTCACGACTGATCAATGGGTCAACTTTAAAGTGTTTGGGTTGATGGGCCTGCTGATTGCCTTTGTCATTGGGCAATCGGTCTGGCTAGGTAAACACATCGACACCAAAGACAGTGGGCCCAAGTCATGAGTGCCCCCTCGTCGAACTCTGGCGCCGCCCAGACAAACCCTCATCTGAGGCTCTTGCAAGAGCGCCTCGCCGTGCTCAACGCGATTCAACTCGACATTCAAGATGAGTCGCATTTGCATGCGGGCCACGCGGGCAACAAAGGTGGGGCCAGTCACTTTCGGGCCACCATTGTGGCCGAATGCTTTTCTAACCGACCGATGGTTGCGCAACATCGGCTGGTGTATGATCTTTTGCGCGATTTAATCCCATTCCCGATTCACGCACTTGCACTGACAACTCGGGCGCCCTCCAAAGGAAATCCATGAAACGTATCATTATGCTCGCCGCCTCGTTGGCGCTTGCAGCACCTCTGTATGCACAAAATGTGGCGACTGTAAACGGCAAAGCCATCACTCAAGAAAGCGTCGATCAGTTTGTCAAACTGCTGATCAGTCAGGGTCAGGGCGCCACAGATACCCCCCAGTTACGCGAACAGGTCAAAGAAGAGTTGATCAATCGTCAGGTGATGGTGCAAGCGGCTGAGCAAGCTGGCATCGCCAAAGACCCAAGCGTTGCGATTCAACTTGAATTAAGCCGCCAAGGGATTATGGTTCAAGCCTTGATGGCCGACTATGTCAAAAAGAATCCCGTAACTGAAGCCACTGCCAAAGTCGAGTACGAAAAACTCAAAAAAGCTGAATCTGGCAAATTTGAATACAACGTGCGTCATATTTTGGTTGATGACGAAAAGCTTGCAAATGACATGCACGCCAAACTCAAAGCCAAATCGGCTAAGTTTGAAGACTTGGCCAAGCAATCAAAAGACACAGGCTCTGCTGAAAAAGGTGGAGATCTTGGTTGGGCTCCTAACACCAACTACGTCGAGCCGTTTGCGAAAGCCGTTGCTGCGACTAAAAAAGGTGAGCTCGCCACTGCACCCGTTCAATCTCAATACGGCTGGCACGTGATTGAGGTGATTGATATTCGCCCGATTGAGTTTCCTCCGTTTGAGCAGGTTCGCCCTCAACTCGAAGAGATGATGAAGCAAACGGCTTTGTCGACCTATCAGGCTGAATTGCGCGGCAAAGCAACGATTAAGTAAGTTTAAAGTCCGGTGACTGAACCCGATCGTGTCCTGAGCAGGCACGGCAACAGCCGGTCATGAACGACTGAACAACCCCCAACGGTGAATAAACGCCGTTTGGGGGTTTCTACTTTTAGTACCTACTATTTTAGTGTCTACTGTTTGCGACACGCCGGCAACAGCGATGCGACAGAGGCGGAGCTATAACAACTGCTAGGTTTGCGCCAACAACGCGCGCAAGCCGTCTTCGTCAAGCACGGTCACACCTAGCTCGCGCGCTTTTTCAAGTTTGCTGCCAGCGTCGGTACCCGCAACAACGAACGAGGTTTTGCGAGACACCGAACCCGTGACTTTGCCACCCGCAGCAACGATCAGGCTTGACGCATCTTCGCGCGACCACACCGGTAGCGTACCTGTCAGCACAAAGGTTTTTCCGGATAAGCCCGCGCTGCGAGCTGCCACTTCAGCTTGAGGCTCAACACCTTGCTCACGCAAAGCGTGCACAACCCCTTGATTATGCGTTTCGGCAAAAAAACGCGCTATTGAACCGGCAACCACTGGACCCACATCATTGACGCCTAACAAGTCATCTACACTTGCCGCCATCAAGTTCTCAATCGAGCCAAAATGCAACGCCAAATCACGCGCGGTCGTTTCGCCGACATGACGAATCCCTAAAGCAAAAATTAAGCGCCCCAGGAGTGGTTGTTTAGCTTGCTGAATCGCGGCGATCAAATTGTCTGCTGATTTTTGCCCCATGCGCTCAAAGCCTGCAAGCTCAGCCGCTTGCAGAGTAAAGATATCGGCAAGCGAATGAATCCGCTCACGATCGACGAGTTGTTCGACCAGTTTTTCGCCTAAGCCTTCAATGTCGAGCGCCTTGCGGCCAGCCGCATGAATCAAACTTTGCTTGCGCTGAGCAGCACAAAACAAGCCACCGGTGCAACGCGCAATCGCTTCGTCTTCAAGACGTTCAATCGCAGAGCCACAGACTGGGCAGGCGGTGATCATCACAAATTGTGGTGCAAACGCAGGGCGTTTTTCAAGCACAGGGCCTACGACTTCAGGGATCACATCGCCGGCACGACGCACAACAACCGTATCCCCCACACGAACGTCTTTGCGACGAATTTCATCCTCATTATGCAAGGTGGCATTAGTGACTGTGACGCCCCCGACGAACACGGGGGATAACCGCGCTACCGGGGTAATCGCACCCGTGCGCCCGACTTGTACCTCGATGTCTAACAGTGTGGTGAACGCCTCTTGCGCCGGAAATTTATGTGCAACCGCAAAGCGCGGTGCACGCGCGACAAAACCCAACACGCGTTGGGCATCAAGATCGTTGACTTTGTACACGACGCCGTCAATGTCGTAGGGCAGGCTTGCACGACGCGCACCGACCTGCTCGTAATAGCGCAACAAGTCCATAGCACCTTGAGCCACGACATGCTGGGTCACGTTGACAGGCAAACCTAAGCGCGCCATCCAATCAAGCATGTCGCTATGTTTGATCAATTGCAAACCACCTACATCACCCCAACCATACGCAAAAAATCTCAACGGGCGTTGGGCCGTGATACGAGGATCAAGTTGTCGCAAACTACCTGCCGCCGCGTTACGCGGATTGACAAAGACTTTTTCACCACGCGTACGCTGCGCTTCGTTCAACTGATCGAAATCAGCCAGGTTCATAAAGACCTCACCACGCACTTCAAGCACCTCAGGGATTTCGTGAGGCTCGCCCGTCAAACGAAGCGGAATCGACTTGATCGTACGTATATTGCTCGTCACGTCTTCACCGGTTTGCCCATCGCCGCGGGTCGCCGCTTGCACGAGTACGCCGCGTTCGTAACGCAGGTTAATCGCCAAGCCATCTAGCTTGAGTTCGCAGAAGTAATCCACCTGCTCAGCGCCACTGAGCTTACCTGCTGCTCTGAGCGTATCGGCAACACGCTTAT
Organism: uncultured Alcaligenaceae bacterium; assembly: GCA_937952975.1. Lineage (GTDB taxonomy): Bacteria > Pseudomonadota > Gammaproteobacteria > Burkholderiales > Burkholderiaceae_B > Zwartia. The sequence continues at coordinate 3,065 of CALFXX010000100.1, read as the reverse complement.
CAAAGGCGTGTACGTCTTCAGCTTCAAAGGCGTTACCCAACGACAACATGGGGACCGCGTGCGTCACGCTGCCAAACGCCGTCAAGGGGGCAGCACCCACCCGTTGTGTGGGAGATTCGGGTGTAATCAATTCTGGGTGGCTGGCTTCAAGCGCCTGCAGTTCGCGCATCAGCAAATCGTACTGGGCGTCACTGGTCTGAGGCGCATCCTGCACGTAGTAGGCGTGATTGTGTCGCTCGATCTCGCCACGCAGCCACGCTGCGCGCGTATGGGCTTCTGTCATACACCGCCCCAACGAGCGTTAAACAAACACGCGCAAGGCGCGCGCACCACCCGCATTAAAACCAGCATGTTCAAGGTTGACATAAACGGTTTTAAGTTGCTCGTCGATTAAAAGTTCGGCACCGGCTTGCAGGACGCGATCTTGATCATCAACGAGCTCAGCCCCCAGACGTCGAGCGAGTTCTTGCCCAATCTCGGCCATACGACCAAACGCACGCGTATCAACTGGACTACGCGGAACATCCAACAACAAACTTAGACGATCGACTCCCGCCATACCCGCATCAAACGACTCTTCGTCGGCCCGCGACAGGGTAAAGCAAACAAAACCGTGATCACCACACCAGGCAAAACGCCCCATGTAGGGCACAAAACCCATCGATTGCGCTGCGCTGCTCACATCTGTGACTGAGCGTACGCCCGCCAGCAATAAGGTCAAGCCCACCTGGGTATCCAGCCCTTCGCAGATCTGATCTAAGCGGCGTGCCAACTCAACGACTTGTTGCTGCTCGGGGGCCTCAAGCGTGCACTCAAGCTGATCGGCTAAGGTTTGCGCCCGCGTGAAAATTTGCGACCACTCAATGGCACTTAACGGGCCACTGCGATTGGCCAACAAGACGGCCAACTGAACCGAAATATATTGATCGTGAGGGTCGATCTGCAAAGAGTGCTGGCCTTGCACGTTTTGCACAAACACCCTAACCGCTTTTCGACCAGCCACGCGCAAAGACATCAGCAAAGGCGCCAAATCTTCGCCGGTCATTGGCCCTTGAAAGGTCATTTCAATTACAGCCTCAGTGGCTGAGTCAGGCTCAAGCGAATCAGCGTCCGCTGTACTTTGCGCGCCTCCGGTGAAAGGCAGCACCACCGCCCCGCCCCCGAGGCCGGGCTCGCGACGCCCACTATCGCTGAAGGTAGGTTCACCCAAAAGGGGATCTTGGTCAATCTTGGGTAACTCAGCCTGCATGCGCTTACGCACACGCAGATCTTGAATCCAATTAAAGCCCAGCAGCAGCAAAATCACCGCTGCGCCCAAAACAATCAGATAGATCTGCAACTCACTCATGTGTAGACCCTAGAATTAAGCCGCTTCTGCTGCAAGTTGCAGCGCCGATTCAATATCAACTGCCACAATTCTTGATACACCTTGTTCTTGCATGGTGACACCAATCAACTGTCGTGCCATTTGCATCGCGATTTTATTATGCGAAATAAATAGAAACTGCGTGTGCTCTGACATACTACCCACCAAATTAGCATAACGCTCCGTGTTGGCGTCATCAAGTGGTGCATCCACCTCATCAAGCAAGCAGAAGGGGGCAGGGTTCAATTTGAATAAGGCAAACACCAAAGCGGTCGCCGTCAGGGCTTTTTCTCCGCCCGACAGCAAATGGATTGAGGTGTTGCGTTTACCGGGTGGCTGAGCCATCACTTGAACACCCGCATCCAAAATTTCATCGCCAGTCATGATCAGACGCGCCTCTCCCCCACCAAAGAGTTTAGGGAACAGCTCGCCGAAGTGCGTATTGACTTCGTTAAAAGTGGTCTGCAATAAATCGCGGGTTTCACGATCGATTTTGTGGATCGCGTCTTCGAGCGTGTTGATGGCAGTCTGTAGGTCTAAGAATTGCGCATCAAGGTAACCTTTGCGTTCGCGCGATTCATTCAGCTCATCGAGCGCGGCCAAGTTAACTGACCCTAGGCTTTCGATTTTTTTCGTAATACGCTGAACCTCGGACTGCAACCAAGCGGGGCGCGACCATTCTTCAGGCTGCTCGGCAAGCGAGGCCTGCACCGCAAGACGGTCAACCTGACGCTCGTTCAGTTGCTCGGCAAACTGCTCGGCGGCCAGTCGGGCCGCTTGCTCTTGCAACTGCAACTGCATGATGCGCTCACGGCGCGGCTCAAGCGAGCGTTCAAGCGTGAGGCGCTCTTCTTCAGCCTCACGCAACTGCGCAGCCAACGTATCCATCTCGATACGCACCCGACCCAAGGCCTCTTCGCGCTCGGCACGCAGCTCAAGCGCTTCTTGCAAACCAGCCTCAGCCGCAGCTGCATCAAGCGTAGAGAGGTCAGATTCAAGTGTGATGAGTTCTTGCTGCGCGCGGGTATTTTGCTCGGTTGCGACTTGCAGGTTGCGTTGCAGTTCAGCAATGCGCGCACGAATGCCACGTTCGTTGAACTCGGCTTCTTGGGCGCCGCGCTCTTGGTCACGCAGGCGATCACGCGCAGTCTGTGCCTCATCGGCCAACGCTTCGCCGGCCATTTCAGCCTCAGAGTAGGCTTCTTGCAAAGTTGCGATTTCGGCATCAAGCTCTTCGAAACGCGTCTCGGCTTCGATTTTGGTAGCTTGTAATTCCTCTTGTTGCGAGGCGACCTCGGCTAAGTCTTGCTCAAGTCGGCCTGAGCGTTCACGCGTCTGCTCAACCTGCTGAACCAAACGCGTATGCTCGAGTTGTAAATCGTGCAGGCGACGTGTGATTTCACCCACGCGCTGGCGCATCGGCGGCAAGGCCTGAGACACTTGCTGCCAGGCGGATTCGGCCTGTGCGACGGCCGAGCGCGACTGATCAGCAATCAGCTGACGTGCCTTGATTTCGCGCTGCAAGTTTTCGATCTCTTGCTGACGCGCGAGCAGACCCGCTTGTTCAGAATCTGGAGCATAAAAGCGCACACTGTTTGCATCGACTAAATGGCCACCTTGCACCACCAGCAAACCACCTGCAGGCAACGAGGCACGTTGGGCTAAGGCTTCTGTCATATCTTTTGCGATGAACACGTGC
>CALFXX010000099.1 GCA_937952975.1 uncultured Alcaligenaceae bacterium | reverse complement strand
GGCGGGGCGCAAAGACCGCGCTGATCACGACCAAAGGATTTCGGGATGTTTTGGAGATCCGCCGCGTATCTCGCCATGATCGTGCCGACTTGTATGACTTGCAATTCGAAAATCCTAAGCCTCTGGTTGAGCGTCGCTGGCGACTCGAGATCGATGAGCGTTTGCGCGCAGACGGTTCAGTCGAGTCTGCCTTGGACTTGGACGCTCTGCGCGTCTTGGCAAAAAAAATTAAGGACTCGGACGTTGAGGCGGTAGCCATTTGCTATATGCACTCCTATGTAAATCCTATACACGAACAGCAAACGCTCGATGAACTCAAGCGTTTATTACCGGATCGTTTTATTACTGCTTCATTTCAAGTTAATCCGGAAATGCAGGAGTATGAGCGAACCAGCTCGACGGTGATGAATGCGATGCTGGGTCCCGTATGCGGGCGCTATATCCATCGTTTTGATCGGCAGCTACGAGAGATAGGTTTTGCGGGTGAGCTTTTATTTATGCAGTCCAACGGAGGGCTGGCATCGGCAGAAGTGGTTGCAGCCAAACCAATCGTTTTGCTTGAGTCGGGTCCTGCGGGCGGCGTCAGTGCCGCAGTACGCGCAAGCGAACAGGCGAACTTGCCCGGCGTATTGCTAGGCGACATGGGGGGCACCACCTTTGATGTCTCATTGATTCGAGAGTCACGCCCCGAACTGCGCAACAGCAGCCTGTTGCACACCCATGCCGTGCGTGCCCCCACCATCGACATCGACTCAATTGGCGCGGGCGGCGGTTCGATCGCCTGGATTGACAGCGGTGGCGGTGTCCATATTGGCCCCCAAAGCGCGGGGGCTGATCCGGGCCCCGCCTGTTATGGTCGGGGCGGCAAGCGTCCGACGGTCACAGACTGCAATGTGTTGCTGGGTTATGTCGACCCAAATTCGTTTTTAGGTGGCGAGTTCAAACTCGACGCTCAAGCAGCCGCAGATGCAGTCGAAGAGCATCTAGCCAAACCGTTGGGGGTAACAGCGCTTGAGGCCGCGTGGACAGTGCGGGTGGTGGCCAACGCTTTAATGGCGCAAGCGATGCGCCTGATGACCGTTGAGCGCGGCTTTGATCCGCGAGAGTTGTCTTACATGTGCTACGGCGGTGCGGGCCCTGTGCATGCGATTGATCTGGCCGAAGAACTCGAAATCAAAGAGGTGATCGTGCCTCCACTGCCCGGCCTGTTCAGTGCCTTTGGCATGATCGTGGCCGATCGGCAGTTTGATGGGCAAACTGCGGTTGAAACCGAACTAGAGGCCCTTGCTGCACCCGATATCGCGACGCTTTGCGCCGAGCTCAGGCAGCAGGCACTCGAAACGTTCGGAGCTCAGCAACATTCAGAGTCGGTACAAACCCAGTTTCGGGCCGATTGCCGCTACACCGGTCAGCCCGCCTCGATCTCGGTCGACCTCCCTGCCAACCTGCTTGACGCGTCTGTACAACACGCCTTGATCGCGACCATTCGTGCCGGCTTTGAAACGAACCACAAGCGAATGTGGAACTTCACTAAGCCGAATCAACCGATCGTATTAGTGAACTTGCGCGTACAGGCTAGCGTGCGCACAGGTTGGCGCGGCGTTGTGCAACAGTCAACTGCACACAACGCCGCACCCGTAGCGCAGCGCTCGCGTGAGGTGTATGTCGATGGTCGTATGCAAGCGCTGCCTACTTACCAACGCGCACACCTTGCCCCCCTTGCCGTCATCGAGGGTCCTGCCATTATCGAAGAACAGAGCAGCTGCCTGATTTTTAAAGCGGGCCAAACCGCACGGATCGATGCCGTGGGTAATTTGCGTATTTCACTTTAGGGTCACCATGCAAACGATTGTTTATGAAATTCTGCGTCATTCACTGTATGCGATCGCGCGTGAAATGAAGATCGCCATGATGCGCACCGCTGCCAGCCCGATCATGCATTTAGGGGCGGATGCCTCTGCCGCAGTCTTTGATGCACACATGCAACTAGTCGCACAAGGCAATGACATCCCAACGATGTTGGGCTCAGCCGTCATCTCGACCAAAGTATCGGTTGAAGCGATCGGTCGCGACAACTTGCGACCCGGCGATGTGATCATCAGCAACGACGCTTACCTTGGCGGTGGTAATCATCAACCCGATATTCAAATCACGCGCCCTGTTTTTGTTGACAATGAAATCGTCGCCTTTGTCATGACCCGCGGCCACTGGAACGACATCGGTGGTCAGGCTCCGGGTAGCTACGCGCTGAACACCTGGGACATCTATGGCGAAGGCATTCGTATCCCACCGGTACTGCTGTTTCGTAACGATGAGATCGTTCGCGACGTACAAAACATGATCGTGAGCAACACACGCGATCCAGAAGGTCGCCTGCTTGATATTCAGGCGCAATATGCCGGCACGTTTGTTGGTGATCAGCGGATTCAGTCCTTGGTTAAAAAGTATGGCGCAGACGCCTTGCGCGATGCCATGAAACGCTCGCTCGATCATTCTGAAACCTTGATGCGCGAAGCGATTCGCGGCATCCCTGACGGGGTCTATGAGGCCGAAGATTTCGTTGAAGGGGTGCAGTCGCCTGGTTGGTCGGGCGCGAATATCCCAATCAAAGTTAAGGTCACCGTCGCAGGCGATCAGATTCACTTTGATTACACCGGTACAGGCAAACAAGCGCGCGGTGGGATCAATTGCCCCTTGGCGGTGACCTGCAACAGCACCTGGTTTACGGTCAAGGCGCTCACCGATGTCGCGATACCCATCAATCAAGGTTGCTATCGCCCCGTGACGATCGAAGCGCCCCTGGGCAGCATCGTGAACTGTACCTTTCCGGCCTCAGTCGTGAGTGGTAACACTGAAACTTCACCACGCGTGATCGACCTTTGCTTAAAGGCGCTGTCGCAAGCCGTGCCCGAACGCGTGATTGGTCAAAGCAACTGTGCAGCCTGTTCGGGCGTGTTCGGTGGACGCGATCCAGACGAGGAACGGGTGCGTCGCACCGGAAAAGAGTTCATCAGTTTGGTCGAACCGCATGGCGGCGGCATGGGTGCTCGCGCCACACGTGATGGCATTAATGGCATTCGCGTCTATGTGGGCAACGCCGGTGCTCTGCCCGTTGAGTTTATCGAACAAACCATGCCCATCACTGTCGAAGCCTGGGCGCTTGTACCCGACAGCGGCGGCGCCGGTCGGTGGCGCGGGGGCTTAACCTCACGGCGCACTTATCGCGTCGGCTTCGAAGAGGCCACCGTGACAGCGGCAGGCGAACGCGGCCAAGCGGCCCCAGAGGGCTATTTTGGCGGCTTGGCAGGCGGCCTGTTTGAGTGTCGCATCGTGAGTCCGGACGGCACCGAACGCACCATGCCAAGCAAAGGCGCAACCGAGATCGTGCACTTAGGCGACCGAGTGCTCTTGCAACCCGCCGGCAGCGGTGGCTACGGCGACCCGAAAGAGCGCGCTGTTGCCTCAATAGAAGCCGATCTGCTAGACGGCTACATCACGCTTGAAGCAGCGCGCTCGCTCTACGGTTATCAAGGAAACATCGCATGAGTCAGCCACTACCGTTGACCGATGTCTGCGTCATTGAAATCGGACACAGCATTGCCGCGCCGTATGCCGGCCAGATTTTTTCGCAGTTAGGCGCGCGCGTCATCAAGATCGAAAGCTCGACGAAAGGCGACTATGCACGCGGCTGGGGGCCACCCTTTATTGAGGGCGCTGCTGCGCTGTTTCATGCCATGAACAACGGCAAGCAAAGTATTCGCGCCGACTTCAGTGATAAAGAATGTCTCGAGAAGGTGCACGCCTTGATCCTTGAGCACGCCGATGTGGTGATTCAAAATTTAAAACCTGGCAATCTAGAGAGCTATGGGCTCGGTGCGCAAGCCCTGACCGCTGCAAAGCCCTCGCTGATCTACTGCAATCTTGGCGCGTTTGGTGCCAATGGGCCACTACGCGAAAAACCGGGCTACGACCCGCTCGCGCAAGCCTACAGCGGCATGATGAGCATCTTAGGACACGAAGGCGATGCGATGAGTCGAGTGCCCTTATCCCTGAACGACATGGGCACAGGGATGTGGACTGTGATTGGTGTGTTGTCGGCGCTACGCACGCGCGACGCCGATCCGCTACGACGCGGTCAAACTGTAGATGTCTCGCTCTACGAAACCGCACTGGCCTGGATGATGGTGCCCTTATCTGATGTGCTTGCTGGCGCGGCCTTACCTAAGCGTAGCGGTTCAAGCAGCCCAAACATAGTCCCGTATCAAGTGTTCGACTGCGCCGATCGTGCGATCTTAGTGGCAGCAGGCAACGATATCCTTTACGCCAAGTTGTGCCAGGCGATGGAGTTGCCCGCGCTTGCGCAAGACTCACGCTTTATCGCCAACGGCGGTCGCGTCGAAAATCGCGTTGCGCTAATTGAGTTGTTACAAGCGCGCTTTAAAGAGCTACCTGCTCAGACATGGCTTGCGAAACTTGAGGCAGTGTCGATTCCATGCGGCCCCATTCAAACCGTTGATCGCGTCATCGCCAACGAACAAACACAAGCGCTTGATATTTTGCGCACTACCCCGGATGGCAAAGCCACCACGGTTGCTTTGCCGCTTTCTTTTAACGGCCAACGTCCGCCCCTGGCGGGTAACACGCCTACACTAGGTGAGCACGATTATTTGTTGCACCCTGCGCCCACTCAGCCCCCTACGGAGACATGATGTCTGTTGCTACGATTAATCTTGCTACGCCTTATCAAACGCTGGCGCTCTCTTCACCATTTGAGGGTTTATTGGTGGTTCAACTAAACCGCCCCAAAGTCGCCAATGCCTTGAACACCATCATGGGCGAAGAATTGATTCAAGTATTCGGCACACTCGAAGCTTCACCTGAGCAGTTTCGCTGCGTGGTGTTGACCGGCGCAGGCGAGACAATTTTTTGTGGTGGCGCCGATCTTAAAGAGCGTGACGGCATGACCGATGCGCAGTTCAACACCCAGCATTATTTGTTTGAGCGCATGGCACGCGCAATTTACGATTGCCCGGTGCCTACGATTGCCTGCGTCAACGGTGCCGCTATCGCAGGTGGGCTTGAGCTAGCGTTATCGTGTGACTTTATCGTAGCCTCAGACAATGCGCGCTTTGGCTTTGCTGAAGTCAAACGCGGCATCATGCCAGGTGGTGGTGGCACGCAGCAATTACCACGCGCCATTGGCGTGCGCCGCGCCAAAGAAGTCATCTTCACAGGCGATCCGTTTGATGCGCAAGAGGCGTTGAGTTTTGGCCTACTCAATCATGTGTATCCCAAAGCAACGCTGCACGAAGAAACCATGAAACTCGTGCAGCGGATTCTTGCCAATGCCCCGATCGCTGTGCGTCAGGCAAAAAAATCGATCACCTTTGGCTTGCAGATGGATATGCGTACGGGCATGTTCTTTGAAGTTGAAGCGTACAGCCGCTTAGTAGCAACTGATGATCGCATGGAAGGTATTCGTGCCTTCAACGAAAAACGTCCGCCAAAATTTACTGGTAAATAATGACAGCCCCATAAGACTTACCCCGACCCGAGCAACCCGCTCAAACAACAGCAAGGAGACAACATGAAACTCACCAAACGTGCAAAAGACACTCAGGTAGCGCTTGTAAACAAAAAATTGCGTGGTTTGCTAAAAGGCTTCGCACTGGCAGCAACACTGGGTGCCACCCCGTTTATCGCAAGCGCCCAAGCGCCAGCAGCTTGGGCGCCCAATAAACCCATCAAGCTGATTGTGCCTTACCCACCCGGTGGCGGCTCGGATACGATTGCGCGCATCGTCGTCAACGCCTTGGGCAATAAGCTCGGGCAAACAGTTGTTGTTGAAAATCGCGCAGGCGCCAACGGCGCGGTTGCACACGAGGCCGTCTTTAATGCCGCCCCCGATGGCTATACCCTGCTGCTCTCAAGCGCAGATACCTATTCGATGTACCCTGCGCTCTATCCCAATCCAAAATTTATTTCGGCAGAGTTTGTGCCGATCGCACCGTCAGCAGTTGTGAACTTTGTGCTGATGGGCCGCCCTGGCCTCGAAGCTAAAAATGTACCCGAGCTCATTGAATTGGCAAAAAAGGGCAAGCTAAGTTATTCGAGCTGGGGTAATGGTAGTGCCGGTCATATTGCCATGGCGCAGTTTCTTCAAGTAACAAAAACCGAGATGCTGCACGTACCTTACCAAGGTGCTGCACCTGCAGCCCAAGCAGCAATGGGCGGTCAGGTTGACCTAGCACTCGTGCCAGCTCCGTTGGCGGCAGGCTTTAAAACCAAGCTCACCCCCTATGGCGTGGCCTCGTCAAAACGCGTCGAACTGATTAACGAAATTCCAACGTTAACCGAGCAAGGCACACCTGTGGTCGCCCCATCATGGGTCGGCGTAGTCGCGCCACCCAAAACTCCCGAAAATATCATCACAACACTTGCCAAGGCTTTTATTGAGACCTCAGCAGATCCTGAGGTTGGCAAAAAACTCAACGCTGCGGGCTTGGTACCTTTGTACGGCTCAACCAAAGAGTTTGCTGACTACATCGCCAAAGACTATGCATTTTGGGGCAAGGCGATTCGTGATGCGGGCATCAAAGTCGACAATTAAAGTCTGATGCTCTGCTGAGCCTCGCGCTTAATCGAACGCGTCACACGCTCGGTTAAGCGCGACAGTCCACTGAACACCACTCGCGTTCTTTGGAAACTCTCCCCTGAACAGGGAGATTTCCGAGCGGTTAGTCACACGCGGTGGATATTTTGAGCCCACTGTCGCTTGGATGCGCGCCGCGGGTCGTGGCACACTCGGCTGCATGCAAAATACTCTCTCTGAAGACGCGCTGGCCGCCTGGCTGCGCTTAAGCCTACAACCTGGCATTGGCGCGATACACGCGCAACGGCTCTTACAAACATTCAGCGATCCTTGCGCGCTATACCAGGCGTCGTACGCCACACTGCGTGCGATCCTCCCCGCGCCTCTGGCGTCGCATCTCGCGCAACCGTTAAACCAAGATTCGGCTCAATATATTGAGCGTGCACTAAATTGGGCGCGCGAACCCGGTCAGGCACTTATTACCGCTGCCCACCCTTGCTACCCCGAACGCTTACGTCAACTGCCCGATGCGCCGGTGGTGCTTTACGCGCGCGGTGCCTTGCGCCGACTCGAACAAAATGCGCTCGCGATCGTCGGCGCACGTCACGCAACGGCCGATGGGCTAGATCACGCTCGCGCGTTTGCGCTCTACTTAGCTCAACAAGGCTTTGTCGTAGTAAGTGGCTTAGCCCACGGCATCGACGCAGCCGCACATCGTGGCGCTCTAGCGGCGGGGTCCGACCAAGGCGGCACGATTGCCGTCTTAGGAACAGGTGCCGATGTGATTTATCCGACCTCACATCGCGCTCTTGCAGAAGACATTCTGTCGGCCGATGGTTTAATTTTGTCTGAGTTTGAATTAGGTCGCCCAGCCTTAGCGGCTCATTTTCCAAAGCGCAACAGAATTGTCGCGGGACTAAGCCTTGGCGTCGTCGTCATTGAAGCCGCTCTCAAAAGCGGCTCACTGATTACGGCCAGACTCGCGGTGGACATGGGCCGCGAAGTCTTTGCAATCCCGGGGTCGATTCATTCGCCGTTGGCACGCGGGCCGCACGCACTCATCAAACAAGGTGCAAAACTAGTAGAGTCGGGCGCTGACATCTTGGCCGAATTACAGCCGAGCACAAATATTGAGCGTCACTTGGCCAAAGCCTCGGCTCAAAACACTTCTCAAACTCTGCTGCCCCTTGTGTGCCACGACGCAGACGCAGAATCCACCCCCAGGCCTTCGCCAAATGCTGGGGCGCCCTCTCGTGCAATTGCGCCCACCCCAAATTCACCGGCCTGGGACGCAATCGGCTACGATCTGGTAACTGAAGAACAACTGCAGCGTCGCACGGGTTTGGCTCCGGCACAATTGCAAGTTGAACTCTTCACCCTTGAACTCGAGGGCCATATCGTGCGCCGAGGTCATGGTCAATTTGTCAGAGCGCGCGCTCGAACAGTCTGCTAACCGGTGAACACACTATGCAACAACGCCGTTATTCCTTGCATCACCCTCAAAGCGTGCTTTGGTCCACACTCTTTTCAGTTTTTTTGTTCACAACCTTACCTGCCTCGGCGACCGCTACCGAATGCAGCATCACCTTGCAAACCGATGACGCACTGCGCTTTCTCCCTTCGCATATCGTTGTTCCGGCCACGTGCAAAGACTTCACCGTCACACTGACACACACAGGCCACCTTCCGCCTTTGGCCATGTCGCATAACTGGGTGTTGACTAAAAAAAGTGATCTCGATGGGGTCGCACGCACCGGGATGCTGGCGGGCGCAGACGTCCATCACGTTGATCAAAGTGACAAGCGGGTCATTGCTCATACCAAGTTGATCGGTACCGGCGAAACCACTGCGGTCACCTTTTCGGTTGCGCAACTGAAAGTCGGCGAACCTTATGTCTTTTTATGTACGTTTGCCGGCCACTCACCCATCATGCGGGGCACGCTAAGCGTGCAATAGCGCAGCGCCTAAGGCCTGCGTCACAAGCGGCCAGTCCGTGATAGACATCCTTCGCCGTCTTGTGGCGAGCAACGCCAGTCAAACCTTTGGTGTGCGAACGCGCTTAGGAATAAGTGCGTATATCGTCAATCACTTTGCCATCATTCGGCAAACTGCCCAAAGGCACAATTTCGACGTCCGCCCTAAGCTTGGTCACATCGCGCACCGCGCCGGTTAAAGACTCAATCAGCGCTCGCTCTGAAGCCGCCGCCTCTACCTTCAACAGCATCACGTCAGCACCCGTTGTGCCGCTAATCACGAGCCGCACTCGAGCCACTGTCGAATGGCGCCGCGCAACTTCAGCCAGCTGTCCCGGATGCACAAATAAGCCCCGCACCTTAGTGGTCTGATCCGCACGTCCCAGCCAGCCCCGGATTCGTGTATTCGTCCGTCCGCAAGGCGAGGTGCCAGGCATGATGGCAGACAGATCACCCGTGCCAAAGCGCAGCAGCGGATAATCGGGGTTCAACGAGGTCACGACCACTTCACCGACCTCGCCCTCGGGCACGACCTCGTTTGTACCGGGGCGTACGATTTCAAGCAAAAGATCTTCGCTGAGTACTAAGCCATCACGCGCGGGCGTTTCAAAGGCAATCATGCCTAAATCAGCACTGCCATACGCCTGATAACCCTGAATCCCACGGGCACCCAACCAATCTCGCAACGAAGGCGGAAACGCTTCGCCAGAGACCAGCGCGCGCTTTAACGAAACAAGTTCAATCCCAAGCTCGTCGGCTTTTTCAAGAATGATCTTTAAAAAACTCGGCGTACCCATATAACCCGCTGGCCGCAAATCACGAATCGCTTGGACTTGTTGTTCGGTTTGCCCAACGCCGCCCGGAAACACCGTGCAACCGACGGCATGCGCCGCCGACTCCATCATCGACCCAGCTGGTGTGAAATGATACGAAAAGCAATTGTGCGCTAAATCGCCAGGCCTGAACCCAGCGGCATACAACGCACGCGCAAAGCGCCAGTAATCAGGCCGTGCGCTTTCGGGTTCATAAATCGGGCCTGGTGAAGCAAACACGCGCAAGGCCCCACCCCAGCCAATGCTCGAAAAACCACCAAACACGCGCTCAATCACACTGCCCTCAGCAGCTAAGCGAGTACGCGCCTCTTGTTGAATCTCGAGTAATTGCGTCTTGCGAATGACAGGAACAGTCGCAAGCGCCGCTCGGGTCGTGATCGCACTTGGCTGAAGTTGCCCGAGTTGCCGTGCAATCGCGGGAGCACGCGCTGCAGCCAGCGAAAGCGCCTGAGGCAATGCTGACAACAACACTTGCTCGCGTTGTGCGGGATCGCGGATTTCGAGCGCGTCAAAAAACTCTGACATGAATTGGTCTCTTAAGAGTTAAGCCAGCCAGCGCTTGCGGCGACGATAAAATTTATTTTCACGAAAGCTCTTTCGCTCACCGCTTGAGATGCCAAGATAAAACTCTTTGACGTCTTCGTTTTCTGCCAGCGCGCGCGCCTCGCCATCCATCATGACACGGCCATTTTCAAGAATGTAACCGTAGTCGGCATAGCGCAACGCGATGTTGGTATTTTGTTCGGCAAGCAAAAAACTGACGCCTTCGCGTTGATTTAAATCTTTAACAATTTCAAAAATTTCTTCGACGATTTGCGGCGCCAATCCCATTGACGGTTCGTCTAGCAAAATCATGTTTGGTTGTGCCATCAAAGCACGCCCAATCGCACACATTTGCTGCTCACCGCCCGAGGTGTAGCCTGCCTGACTGCCGCGGCGCTGCTTGAGTCTTGGAAAGTATTGATATACCCGCTCAAGCGCGACCGCTAAATCGGCACGCCCAAGATTACGCGTATAGGCACCTGTTAACAAATTATCCTCAATACTTAAATGCGCAAAACAATGGCGTCCTTCCATCACTTGCACCACCCCGCGCTTCACCAGATCTGAGGGGGTGAGTCGGTCGATGCGTTCGCCGCGGTACAAAATATCGCCCTTGGTCACATCGCCTCGCTCACCACGCAGCAGATTTGAAATCGCGCGCAGCGTAGTGGTCTTGCCAGCACCATTGGCGCCCAAGAGCGCCACGATCTTACCTTCAGGAACCTGCAACGACACCCCCTTGAGCACGAGGATGACATGGTTGTAAATCACCTCAATCCCGTTCACATCCAGCAAAATGGGTGTGCTTGCTGAAGGTGGTAAAGACTGCTGCTGCGCGGGAAGGGTCATAGCAAGTTCCTATCGTTCAAACATTGGCGCTCAGATTAGCCCGCACATTTGACGGTGGTCAGATTTTTATCTTTTGCATATTTCTCTGCAAACTCTTTAACCAGCGGTGTCACGATGCTGGCGTCTGAACGATACCAATCAGGTTTGACCTGAAACTTCGCACCATCCCAAGTAATAATGCGCGCCCAATCATCACCCGTATGGTTATCGCAACTCGTTTTAACCGGCCGCATCAAATCGCCAAAGCCGATTGACTCGAGATACTCTTGGGTCAAGTTCAAATTTTCAAGACCCCAGCGCACTTGCTCTGGCGTCACCGATTTGCCTTTGCCAAACTTCTCTTGCGCGGCTCGAATCGCCTCAACCGTCAGCATCGAGATCACCATGCCACGCGTGTGTGCGATGGTGCCCACGGTGGTACCGTTGGTGTCGCTGCCCTGCCCCTTGTCATACACCAGCGCTTTAAGTTCGTCGTGCACCTTACCGCGGCCTGCCGTATTGTGAATCGTCACGGCGTTATAGCCTTTAGCGACATCGCCTAGATCTTTCACATCACCCTCTGAGGCTGCCCACCAGATGCCATACATCTTGTCGCGCGCATAACCCGTTGCCTGCGCCTCACGTAAAGCTGTTGGCGTCATGATGCCAGCGCTCCACAGCAGCACATAGTTTGGACGCGACTGACGAATTTGCAGCCAGGTTGATTTTTGCTCAACGCCCGGCGCGGTCACGGGATACAACAACAGCTCAAAGCCTTCTTTTTTGGCACGCGCCTGCAACAAGGCAATTGGCTCTTTTCCGTAAGGCGAGTCGTGATACACCAGGGCGATTTTTTTACCCTTTAATTTATCCATACCGCCTTCACGCTTGGCGATATCCTGAATCATGATGTCAGCGGCTGTCCAGTAGGTGCCCAGCAACGGAAAATTCCACGGAAACACTGAGCCATCGGTCGACTGCGACAGGCCATAACCCACCGTCATGATCGACACCTTATCGTTAGGCGCTTTGTCACTGACGGCAAAGGTGATGCCCGTCGACTGTGGATCAAACGCCGAGGCACCGGTAGGCGGCTGCTTCTTGAGGCGCTCATAGCACTCGACGCCGCGATCGGTTGCGTAGGCGGTTTCGCATTCGTCATACGTAATCTTCACGCCGTTGATGCCACCGCGCGCATTCACCAACTTCAGATAATCCATTTTGCCGTCGGCCCACGGGATCCCTAGGGGCGCAAACGAGCCCGTGCGGTAGGCCAGCAAGGGCACAAACTGATCATCGGCCGATGCAGGTAAAGCCATGGCGCCTAACGCGCCCGCCGCGAGCAGGGTTGCGGCAATGTGTTTAATTTTCATCTTCGTCATCTCCGTGTACCTCTTGTTGGTGTTGAACACACCGGGTTAAATAGCCCAGCAACCGCCGGGTGTTATCAAAGCTCGTGCCGCACACTACAACTTAACAATTCACACTACCAATACTGCACTCCATATTCAACAGATCACTGAACCCATCAATGTGGAAACGGCCACAGTCGTAATTTTTCTTTTGCAATCGTCCAAAGTTTGGCCAAGCCATGAGGCTCTGCAATTAAAAAGAACACAATCAATGCGCCAAAAATCATGTGCTCGATATGGGCGGCGGTATCAATCGCCAACGGTAAACCAAACCAACCAGGGATGTGATTCAAGGCAACTGGCACCAAGACAATGAAGGCTGCACCAAAAAAGCTACCGAGTATCGAGCCCAAGCCGCCAATAATCACCATAAATAGCAGTTGAAACGAGCGGTTCAAATCAAAGGCTAAAGGCTCCCAAGAACCTAGGTGCAAAAACCCCCAAAGTGCGCCCGCTACACCGACCACAAAAGAGCTCACGGCAAAGGCAGTCAGCTTGGCATACATCGGACGTATCCCAATCACAGAGGCGGCTACATCCATATCGCGTATCGCCATCCATTGACGACCAATCGCGCCGCGCACCAAGTTTTTAGCTAGCAGAGCGAAGACGACAACAAACGACAAAACAAATAAATATTTTGGGATGGCAGCTTGTAACGAGAAACCAAAGGCCGACAAGGCTGGCACTGAGACGTTACCCGAAGGCGAGTAGTTAGTGAAAAATGGAATTCGCAAAAAAGCCCAATCGACAAAGAACTGGGCAGCGAGCGTTGCCACCGCCAAGTAAAGGCCTCGAATGCGCAAACTCGGAATGCCAAACAACACCCCCACCAAGGTTGCAAAAAAACCACCCAACAAGATTTCAACGATTAAAGGTGTGTGAGGAAACCGCACGCCGATGTTCCAGGCCGCGTACGCCCCCACGGCCATAAAGGCACCGGTACCTAGCGAGATCTGACCGCAGTACCCGACCAGGATGTTCAGCCCGATGGCGGCGAGTGCCAAAATCAAGAACGGGATCAACAGGGCTTTGATGAAATAGTCAGAGGCCAGAAGCGGCACGGCAACAAACGCGAGCAGTAACACCGCAAAGATAAAGATGCGGTCTTGCCGTACCGGAAAGATCTGCTGATCTGACCGATAACTTGTTTTGAACTGCCCGTTTTCGCGGTAAAACATATTATGTTTGGCTCATGAGTGAAAGGCGAAGCACTAAACGCGGTCGATGATTTTTTCGCCAAACAAGCCCTGCGGCCTGAATAACAAAAACACCAATGCCAACACGTAAGCAAACCAGATTTCGATTCCGCCACCCACAAGTGGCCCCAAATAAACTTCTGAAATTTTTTCGCCTACCCCAATAATCAAGCCACCGATGATCGCGCCCGGCACTGAGGTTAAGCCGCCAAGAATGACGACAGGCAAAGCTCGTAAGGTTGCAGTGGCAAGTGTGAATTGCACGCCGAACTTTGAGCCCCAAATGATGCCCGCCACCAAAGCCACTACGCCGGCGACAGTCCAGACAATGACCCAGATTCGATTTAAAGGAATGCCCACCGACTGCGCGGCCTGATGATCATCGGCAACGGCGCGCAAGGCACGCCCTGTTGCGGTGACTTGAAAAAATAGTGCGAGGCTTGCCACCAACAGCGCAGCAATCACCGCGGCAGTGAGGTCCTCTAGATTAAGCAGAACCCCACCGTCAAAGACTGACTCGAAAAGAAAGGCGGGCTCTTTGGGCATCCCCACATTGATGGTGTACACCGAAGCGCCGAAAGCGATTTGTCCCAAGCCTTCAAGAAAGTAAGCAATGCCTAAAGTGGCCATGAGCAGCGCGGTCGCCTCTTGGTTGACCAAGTGGCGCAAAACCATGCGTTCGATGCACCAGGCCATCACAAACATCAGCACGGCGGTGACCATAAACGCCAGCACATTGGCGAGGATCAGGCTCTGAAAACCCAACCAGTTTGGGATCCACACCGCAAAGCGTGCCATCGACAAGGCGGCCACAAGCACCATGGCACCTTGTGCAAAATTGAAGACGCCTGACGCCTTAAAAATCAAGACAAACCCCAGACCGATCAGCGAATAGAGCATGCCGCTCATCAAGCCGCCAAATAAGGTTTCAAGAAAAAATCCCATGTCTGCTTCGCCTTAATGCGCCACGCCAAGATAGGCACTGATGACCGCCTCGTTTTGACGCACCTCCGCAGGTGTACCGTCGCCGATTTTTTTACCGTAATCAAGCACCACGACACGATCCGAGATGTCCATCACGACGCCCATATCATGTTCGATCAGTACGATCGTGGTGCCAAACTCATCGTTCACATCAAGAATGAAGCGGCTCATATCCTGCTTTTCTTCAATGTTCATTCCGGCCATTGGCTCGTCTAACAACAAGAGGCGCGGCTCCATCGCCAACGCACGCCCTAAGTCGACGCGCTTTTGCAAGCCATAGGGCAAGCGCCCGACGGGCGTTTTGCGATAGGCTTGAATTTCAAGAAAATCGATCAGATTTTCGACAAACTCACGATGGCGAATCTCTTCGCGCTCAGCAGAACCCAGCCTGAAGGCCTGAGCCAAAATGCCTGAGGTCATCCGCAAGTTTCGTCCAGCCATGATGTTGTCAAGCACGCTCATGCCTTTGAACAGCGCAAGATTCTGAAAGGTTCGTGCCACGCCCATTTCAGCCGCGCGGCGGGGATTCATTTTGTTGAAGTTCTCACCACCAAAGGTGATGCTGCCCTGCTGCGGGGTGTACACACCATTGATCACATTAAGCATTGAGCTTTTGCCAGCACCATTGGGGCCAATAATCGCCCTGATCTCATGCTCACGCACATCAAACGAAATGTCGGTCAAGGCCTTGACACCGCCAAAAGCCAGCGAAATATTCTGCATCTCGAGTACGACTTCGCCGATACGTTCGCGCAGTTGTGTGGTCATGGTTACGCTGCCTTGGCAAGGTTGGGCGCCACAACGCGCACCGAACGAATTTTCAGATCAGCCGAGATCCGGCCAGTTCGGCCATCTTCGAATTTCACCTCTGTATCGATGTACTGACGCTCGCGCCCAGCAAACAACGCCTCGACTAGGACGGCATACTTTTGAGCGACAAAACCACGTCGCACTTTGCGCGTGCGCGTGAGCTCGTCATCGTCAGGGTCAAGCTCTTTGTGCAGAATCAAAAAGCGACTAATTTGCGATTGCGACAAGCGCTTATCTTGGGACAAATCACGATTGACCTGCTCAACACACTCTTCAATCAGTTCATACACCTCGTCACGCGCAGCCAAATCGGCGTAACCCGCGTAGGCCAAGCCACGCCGTTCGGCCCAATTGCCAACCGCCTCGAGGTCGATATTGATAAACGCACAAACCTCTGATTGCCCAGCACCAAACGCCACAACCTCTTTAATATGCGAAAAAAACTTCAACTTGTTTTCAAGATACTTGGGGGCAAACAAACTACCATCGGCTAACTTGCCAACGTCTTTGGCGCGATCGATGATTTTGAGATGCCCATCTTCATCCAGATAGCCTGCGTCGCCCGTACGAAACCAACCGTCTTGTGTCAGCGTCTCTTGCGTCGCCTCTGGGTTACGGTAGTACTCTTTAAAGAGCCCCGGGCTTTTTAATTGGATTTCGCCCTCTTCTGTCACCCGCACTTCGACCCCTGCGACCGGTGGCCCGACTGTATCGGGCTTGACGTTACCGTCGGGTTGAACGCAAACAAACACTGCCGTCTCAGTCGAGCCGTACAGCTGTTTTAAATTAATACCAATTGAGCGATAGAAGACAAACAAGTCAGGGCCAATAGCTTCGCCAGCGGTGTACGCGATTCGCACACGACTCATGCCCAGGACATTGCGCAGAGGCGCAAACACCAACGCGTTGCCCAGCGCGTAACGTATTCTTTCAACAATAGGCACAGACTTGTGATCAAGTACTTGCGCGCCCACGCGGCGCGCGACCTGCATGGCCCAGCCGTACAGCGTGCGCTTGAACCAACCAGCGTCTTCCATGCGGATTGTGACTTGAGTCAACAAACCCTCGAGCACTCGTGGAGGTGCGAAGTAGTAGGTCGGACCAATATCCCGCATGTCAATCGTCACTGTATCGGGCGACTCGGGGTGATTGACCGTAAACCCCGTGACCAACAACTGGGTGTACGAGAACATGTTTTGCCCGATCCAGGCAACAGGCAAATACGCGACAACCTCTTCGTGATCGGTCAACCCTTCCATTGCTTCGACGGCGCGCGCTCGGTCAATCAACGCATGATGGGTCAACACGACACCTTTAGGCTTGCCTGTTGTTCCAGACGTATAAAACATTGCGGCCGGATCGTGGGGCTGAACAGCGGCAACGCTACGATCAAACAGCTCTTGTGCGTTCTGTTGCGCACCGAGTGCTGCCAGCTGATCGCATGACAGCAGCGCTGGGTCAGCGTAGTGCCTGAGCCCGCGTGGGTCGTCGTAAACAATGCTGCGCAACGCTGGGCATTGGTCGCGCACTTCAAGCATTTTGTCGACTTGCTCTTGATCTTCTACGACTGCGACGCTCACCGAGGCGTCTTGCAACACGTAAACCATCTCTTGTGCAACCGCATCCTGATACAGAGGGATCGGCACTGCCCCCAACGCTTGGGTCGCCATCATGCTCATGTAGAGCTGCGGGCGATTTTCGCCAATCACTGCAACATGGTCACCTTGCTTGATACCCAACGCAGCCAAGCCGCAGGCTAATTTTTGCACCCGCTCGTATACCTGTTGCCAGGTGAGCGTCTGCCAGATACCTAGATACTTCTCACGTAGCGCAGGGCGCTGACCACGCACGCGCGCGTGCTCAACCAAGAGGGCGGCAAAAGTATCAGATCGCGTCATGGGCAAGCGCTGCATGGCAGGATGTTTTCTCCGTATTTATTATTTTTGCTACTGTCGACGAAACAAGTTATAAGCTGAATCGTCAGCCAAATGTCGTTTTAGCGACATTTGCGCTAAAACTAGGGTATATCCTGATGCTAAGCCCCTCTCTAAAGTTATCTGCTGCATGGATGCCATTGCTCACGCCCGAACAGCGTGCGCGGGTTGAGCACGACACCAGCCTGCAGCATGTTTTGGCAGGCACGATCATTGAGCGACGCGGCGAACCATCATTAGCCTGGCTTGGCGTGATCTCAGGGTTAATCAAAATCTCAGTGGGTAATGCTGAAGGCAAAATCGCCTCACTAACCGGCGTACCAGCGGGCGGCTGGGTCGGCGAGGGATCGCTGCTCAAGCATGAGCAACGACGCTATGACGTGGTGGCGTTGCGCGACTCAGTTATTGCACGCGTGCCGCTGGCCACTTTCGAATGGCTGCTTGATCACAGCATCCCGTTTAATCGCTTCTTACTGCACCAACTCAATGAGCGCGTGGCACAATTTATTGGCAAGGCAGAGTCTGATCGCCTACACGACCCAGACGCCCGCGTGGCGCGCTGCCTCGCTGAATTGTTCAATCCGCTGCTGTATCCAGGCATGGGGATGAGACTGGCCATCACGCAAGAAGAAATTGGCTATCTTGCCAGGCTTTCGCGACAACGCGTCAATCAGGCACTGCGCGCCCTTGAGGGACTCGGCTTGGTACACGTTGAATATGGGGCCGTTGAAGTGTTGGATCTGATGGCACTGCGGCGTTACGGTGTCTAATAGCAACTTAAGCCTGTCTGCGGGTTGATGCGTTGGGTTGAGTCGGCGTCGGCTTGCGCTTTTGACTTCGAGCCTTGAGGCCTTCATGCCTTAAGGTACTTTTATCATCATTAAAATTTAGGTTTTTATTATGGCTATTCGTCACACACTTGGAACGTTCGCACGCTTCGTCGCTGCGCTCACCCTAAGCGGCGCAGCACTGTCGCTGGCGCATGCCGCCGACTTTACTGCCGGCCCGCTCGAGATCAACGATCTTTGGGTTCGTGGCTCAGTACCTGGACAAACAAACGGTGCAGGCTATATGCAGATTAACAATCCTACTGGCGTAAGCGATCGCTTACTTTCAGCACAGTCTGAGGCGTCAACCCGCTTAGAGTTGCATACCGTCATCACCGAAAACGGCGTGGCCAAGATGCGTCAAGTGCAGGGTATCGATATCCCCGCCAAAGGTTCTGCCAAGCTTGCACCGGGCGGATTTCACATGATGTTCTTGCAACTGACGGGGCCCTTCAAACAAGGCGACTTGATACCCGTGGTCTTAAAGTTTGAAAAAGCCGGCGAAGTACGCGTGAACTTTACCGTCAAGCCGTCAACCTATAACCCCAGCGGTACCAGCGAACAAGGCCACGGTGGGATGAAGCATTAAGCGCTGAAACTGAGGGCAGAATACTGAGCCCCGCACGCTAAGCGCTAGGTACTTGGCACCGAATACGCTCAATACTTGCTCCGAACACAAAGCGCTCAGCGTCACGGCATCACGCCTAGACCGGTGCCGAGCGACTGCCAAAAATCGCAGACCCCACCCGAATTTCGGTTGAGCCCTCTT
The DNA here is from genome assembly GCA_937952975.1 of uncultured Alcaligenaceae bacterium. Taxonomy (GTDB): domain Bacteria; phylum Pseudomonadota; class Gammaproteobacteria; order Burkholderiales; family Burkholderiaceae_B; genus Zwartia. The sequence goes on along the minus strand of CALFXX010000099.1, from coordinate 7,440 downwards.
CAATCGCCAGTTCAAAGTCGCCGCTCATGCCCATCGACAAGCGCTCAAGTGAGATCCCAGCGATCGCCTCTTGTTGGGCCTGGTCACGCAACTGGCGTAACTGAGAAAAACACTTTCTTACCGCGCTTTGATCTGTCGAAAGCACGGCCATCGTCATCAGCCCTTTGACCTTCAAGCTGGGATACTGTGACATTTGCCGCAAAAACGACAAGAGCTCTGAAGGTTCAAGGCCCGACTTCGTCTCTTCGGTAGAGGTTTTCACCTGCACCAAGACATCAAGTGTGCGGCCCTCAAGTTGCAAGCGCCGCTCAAGCGCCTCTGCCAGCTCAAGTCGGTCAAGTGATTGCAGTTCGGTGGCATAACGTGCCACCTCTTTAGCCTTGTTAGTTTGCAGATGCCCGATCACCACCCAATGGACGGGGGAGTCCTGCAAAAGTGGCGTTTTTTGGACGATCTCTTGCATGCGGTTTTCGCCAAACCGCGTAAAGCCCAAGGCCAGCGCCTCGCGAATGGCGTTGGCATCAAACGTTTTGCTCACGGGCAACAGAGCCACCTCGTTGGGATCGCGCCCGACACGCGCGCACGCCGCAGCCATCCGTGCCTGGATTTGACCGATGCGCACAGCCATTGTGTCGGCTAACGTCTGCTGAACTTGGGCGCCAGAAGGCTCTGAATTTGAAGAAAGACTCATCGTGGATCGCAAAGAAATCGTAAGGTTAGGCCGCGGTTAGGCCGCTTTGGGCTGCCGTGACTACACGATACATCTTACGACAACGAACGTAAGGCCAAAAGAATGCACTTGTTGAGTGCCTGGCTCAAGTTTGAGGCACCAAAACGGGGGGATGCACCGAAAGCGTGCAAGACGCCCGTCGAACTCCGTCGCTTACCTCCAGGTTTTGAATTGCCTACTGCCCTTAAGTAGCCTTGGATGACCCGATGCCCTGCTTTAACTCCATCCATCATCTAGTGCGTTCGTCACAAAACACCACTCTATCTCGTATAGGGGCCCGCGAAATCGAGTACCGACCCAGAGATATTTTTATCAAAGCATCCAGACCGGCTCAAAAGCTGGCACAGCTTTTGCTTTAGACCAGTCAAGCATAGCTCTCACCTCAACACGCTATGCGGCCCTTGAACCGGCTCAGCCGACTAATGATCTACTCAGGAGTTTAAAGATGAAACGCAGATTAGTTCTCAAGCAGCTGACCGCTGCCAGCCTTTTAGCGATGACAGGTTTTGCAGGTACCGCTTTTGCACAAGACACCATCAAAGTAGGTATCTTGCACTCACTTTCAGGCACCATGGCCATTTCTGAGACCGCGTTGAAAGACGTTGCCTTGATGACCATCGACGAGATCAACGCCAAAGGTGGCGTGATGGGCAAAAAACTTGAGCCCGTGATCGTTGACCCAGCCTCAAACTGGCCTTTGTTTGCCGAAAAAGCACGCCAACTCGTTGCTCAGGACAAAGTTTCGGTTGTCTTTGGTTGCTGGACTTCAGTGTCACGTAAATCAGTATTGCCCGTGTTTAAAGAGTTGAACAGCTTGTTGTTCTACCCCGTGCAGTACGAGGGCGAAGAGCTTGAGAAAAACGTGTTTTACACAGGTGCTGCACCTAACCAACAAGCCATCCCAGCTGTTGAATACCTGATGGGCGCAGACGGCGGCAGCGCCAAGCGTTTCGTGTTGCTTGGTACCGATTATGTGTACCCACGCACAACCAACAAAATCTTGCGCGCCTTCTTGATTTCTAAGGGCGTGAAAGAAAGCGACATCGACGAAAAATACACACCCTTTGGTCACTCTGACTATCAAACCATCGTTGCAGACATCAAGAAATTTGCAGCCGGTGGCAAAACTGCTGTGATCTCGACCATCAACGGCGACTCAAACGTACCGTTCTATAAAGAACTCGGTAACGCTGGCCTCAAAGCCACAGACGTGCCAGTTGTGGCGTTCTCAGTGGGCGAAGAAGAACTGCGTGGCGTGGACACCAAGCCTTTGGTCGGTCACCTTGCTGCCTGGAACTACTTTGAGTCAATCAAGAACCCAGTGAACACTGAGTTTGTCGCCAAGTGGAAAGCTTACGCAAAAGCTAAGAACCTGCCTAACTTCGCCACCGCGGTCACCAACGACCCAATGGAAGCCACTTACGTTGGTATGTATATGTGGAAACAAGCTGTTGAGGCCGCAAAATCGACCGATACAGACAAAGTCATTGCAGCAATGGGCGGCCAGCAGTTTGCGGCACCCGATGGCTTTACGATCATGATGGACAAGACCAACCACCACCTGCACAAACCAGTGTACATTGGCGAAATTCAGGCTGACGGTCAGTTCAACGTGGTCTGGAAAAGCAAAGGTCCGATTCGTGCACAGCCTTGGAGCCCCTTCATTGCTGGCAACGAAGGCAAGCAAGGCCTGTAATTCGCCACACTATGAGATTGCAACGACATGTTTTTGATTTACCCTACCTTGAAACGGTGGCTGCTAACTGTTTTGCTCGCGTTACCGCTGCATTGCAGTTTGGCCGCCGACTTGGTCGAACCTTCAGTTCTGAAGGGTTTGGCCGGCGAGAGCAACACCGAGAGGGTAGAGTCAATTACAGCGTTGGGGCAACTCACCACTCCTGGCGCAGCCGCAGTGTTGGCTGCGTTGGGGGCGGGCAACGTTCTGATTACCTCTGACAATAAAGTTTTATTGTCAGTAGCGGGCGGCAAGGCGATTGACCCCACAACCGGTGAAACGGTTGCGGTACCTGCTGATGCACAAGCGCTCACCCTGAATAATCGTTTGCGCAGCGCGTTGCAGGCTGCGCTTGCAAGCGCTGAGTTATTTTCACCTCAACGCACTGTGCGCTTAGCTGCCGCACAACGTTTACAAAAAGAAGCGGATCCCTCGCGAGCACCCGTGCTCGAACAGGCGCTCGGCAAAGAACAAGACGCCGAGATCAAAGCTGCACTTCAGATTGCCGTGGCAAGCGCAGAGATCAAAAGCACAGAAGCCGCCACGCGCCGCCACGCCGCCGTTTTATTGGGCGAGAGCAAAAATTCAAGCTTTAAACCAATCCTGACCGCGATGCTGGTGCAAGATGCCGCGGGCGCCTTCGCTGAACCCGATGCCGAAGTGCGTGCCGCAGCAAAAACTGCGATCGCACAAATTGAATGGCATCAAACTGTTGTCAGCTGGGTCGGCAACATCTTTTTCGGCATCAGCCTTGGCAGCGTACTCTTACTCGCAGCGCTTGGCTTGGCGATCACCTTTGGCCTGATGGGCGTCATCAACATGGCGCACGGTGAATTGTTGATGATCGGCGCGTACGCCACCTACCTCGTTCAAGGGCTTTTCAAACAATGGCTGCCCGCGTGGATTGACTGGTATGTCGTTGCGGCCTTACCGGTCGCCTTCATTGTCACTGCCTTGGTCGGCATGGCGCTTGAGCGCACCGTCATTCGCTGGCTCTATGGCCGGCCGCTTGAAACCTTGCTAGCCACCTGGGGTATTAGCCTGATTTTGATGCAGTCTGTCCGCAGCTTATTCGGCGCACAAAACGTCGAAGTCGCCAACCCGAGTTGGATGAGCGGTGGCGTCACAATCTTAGGCAATCTGTCACTCAGCTATAACCGTATCGTGATCGTTGGTTTCGCACTGTGTGTCGTGGTGATTGTCTGGCTCGTGTTGAATCACACCCGCCTGGGCCTGTTCGTACGCGCGATTACGCAAAATCGCCGCATGGCAGATTGCGTTGGGGTACCGACTGGCCGCATCGACATGTTGGCGTTTGGCCTGGGCTCTGGGATTGCAGGTCTGGCCGGCGTGGCCTTATCGCAGCTCAGTAACGTTGGCCCTGACCTGGGTCGTGGCTACATTGTCGATTCATTCATGGTGGTGGTATTAGGCGGTGTCGGGCAACTCGCCGGCACAGTCGTCGCCGCCATGGGGCTTGGCGCACTGAACAAAATGATCGAACCCTTCTGGGGTGCCGTGATCGCCAAAATAGCGATCTTGTTATTTATCGTGCTTTTTGTACAAAAACGCCCCCAGGGATTATTTGCACCCAAAGGGAGAAGCGCAGAATGAGTTCAACCACCATGGGGCAAGCCGCCACACTCTCCTTATCTTCTGCGCCCACCGCCTTATATTCACCGCGGGCCTGGACGGCCATTGCAGTCGTTGTTGCAATCTTTGCCTGCTTGCCTGCGTTTAATTTGCTGTTTCCGGTGGGGCATGCGTTGCATGTTTCGTCGTTTGCTGTTGCCTTGATTGGTAAGTTTATTTGCTACGCCATGGCCGCACTCGCTTTAGATCTGGTGTGGGGCTACACCGGCATTTTGTCCTTGGGTCACGGTTTGTTTTTTGCCCTGGGTGGCTACGCGCACGGTATGTATCTCATGCGCGCCGGCAAAGCCTCGGCAGACATCGTCCCTGATTTCATGACCTTTTTGAGCTGGAAAACCTACCCCTGGTTTTGGTCGTTTACCGAGCACTTTTGGTACGCGATGTTTTTGATGTTGGCCGTACCGGGCTTGCTTGCCTTTTTGTTTGGCTACTTTGCCTTTCGTTCGCGAATTAAAGGCGTTTATTTTTCTATCATCACTCAGGCTCTCACGTTTGCAGCCATGCTGTTATTTTTTAGAAATGAAACGGGCTTTGGTGGCAACAACGGCTTTACCGACTTTAAGAAGATTCTTGGTTTTGACATCACGTCAGCCAACACCCGTGCAGTCTTGTACTGGGTGAGTTTGTCTGCACTGTTAGGCGCCCTAGTGTTAGGTCGCGCCATTACACAATCAAAGCTCGGTCGGGTGCTAACGGCCATTCGTGATTCTGAAAGTCGCCTGCGCTTTTTGGGTTACGAACCGCTTGGCTTCAAACTGTTTATCTGGACACTGTCTGCGATGTTATGCGCTGTTGCAGGCGCACTCTATGTGCCGCAGGTTGGCATCATTAATCCTGGCGAAATGTCTACCGAAAATTCAATCGAGATGGTCATTTGGGTAGCCACTGGCGGGCGTGGCACGCTGATTGGCCCCATCATTGGCGCAGGCACAATCAATGGGCTAAAGACCTGGTTTACCAGTGTGTTTCCTGAATTTTGGCTGTATGCCCTTGGGATGATTTTTGTGCTGGTCACGATCTTTTTACCTCAAGGCATTGTCGGCTTGGTGCGTAAACTCAGCCAACGCAGCAAAGGACAGACGGCATGAACACGCAAACCATCGCCTCACACGCCTCTGTAGAAGCCAGCACCCAAAGCAACGGTGCCGGTGGTAACGCTTCGTATGGCCGCCTTAAAACCCCCGGGGTCGATACCACCCACGGCGCCATCTTGTATCTCGAATCGATTAGCGTTGTCTTTGACGGCTTTCGTGCACTGAACGATTTGTCAATTGATATCGGCGTGGGCGAACTACGTTGCGTGATTGGACCCAACGGCGCCGGCAAAACCACCATGATGGATGTCATCACCGGCAAAACAAAACCCACCTCGGGCACAGCTTTTTTTGGGCAAAATATCGACCTGACCAAAATGCACGAGGCACAAATCGCCGACGTTGGCATTGGCCGAAAGTTTCAACGCCCCACCGTTTTTGAAAACCATACCGTTTTTGAAAACCTAGAACTTGCCATGAAAACCAACAAGGGCGTGAAATCGACCTTGTTTGCCCGCTTAAACAGTACGCAACGCGATCAAATCGCAGCCACCCTCGATCTGTTACGTTTGATGGGTGAGCACAAACGCCCCGCTGGCTTGCTGTCGCACGGTCAAAAACAATGGCTCGAGATCGGGATGCTGTTGATGCAAGAGCCCTTGCTTCTTTTGCTGGATGAACCCGTCGCCGGCATGACCGACGCAGAAACCGAACGCACCGGCGAATTACTCAACGACCTTCGCGGCAAACATTCGCTAATGGTGGTTGAACACGACATGGATTTCGTCAACCAGATCTCTCAGGGTGGCAAAGTTACCGTGCTATGCGAAGGCTCGGTGCTTGCTGAAGGCACCATGCAACAAGTGCAAGCCGATCAACGCGTGATTGAAGTGTATTTAGGTCGCTAAGCCATGCTAGACGTTCAAAACACCACTCAGGCTCAGCCATGCTAAACGTTCAAGATATCAATCAGTACTACGGCAGCAGCCACACCCTGCGCGGCATCACCATGTCGGTTAAACAAGGTGAGTGCATGGCTTTGCTCGGGCGCAACGGCGTCGGCAAAACTACCCTGCTGCAATGCCTGATGGGCGTGCAATCCTTGGCCTCCGGCAGCATTCACTTTAACGGTCAAGACATCAGCAAACTCGCCCCCCATGCGCGCGCAGCACTCGGCATGGCCTACGTACCCCAGGGCCGCGAAATCTTTGCCCGCCTGACCGTCGAAGAAAACATTTTGATGGGTATGGCCACCAAACCCAGCCAACAAGCCAAACGGATCAAAAACGAAATTTTTGACCTATTCCCAGTGCTACGCACCATGCTGTCACGACGCGGCGGCGACCTCTCGGGCGGACAGCAACAACAACTCGCCATCGCGCGCGCCCTAGTTGCCGAACCCAAACTCATCATCTTTGACGAACCCACCGAAGGCATCCAGCCCTCCATCATCAAAGACATCGGCCGCGTCATCCGCCTGTTGCGCGACCGCGGCGACATCGCGATCTTGCTCTGCGAACAATACTTCGACTTCGCCCGCGAACTCGCCGACCGCTTCGTCGTCCTTTCAAGAGGCGAAGTCGTCGCCCAAGGCGATCAAACCCAAATGGACAGCGAAGACGTTAAAAAACACCTGTCCGTCTAAAGACCCAACACGTCTCAAACAGCGACGCCAACCGTCCACAACCACCCCAGCCACGACGTCCAGCGTAAGCGGAGGAGCCGTGTATTTTTTGCTCAGCACAAAAATACCGGTCCGCAGCGCACGCAAGACGACGAGGCGTGCGCCAAGCGACGGGATCGAGCGCCAAGCGACAGGATCGTGCGCCAAGCGACAAGATTTAGCGCAAAAATACCCCCACACCCGCCAAGACACTAAACCCCCCGCGCCCTAGCGCAAACCCCCGCCATCTGTTTACACTCAGCAACCTATTTAAAATCAACGCGAATCAACACGCGAGGCAAGAACCATGTGGGATGTAATCGTAGTGGGCGGCGGCAACGCAGCCCTGTGTAGCGCCTTAATGGCGCGCGAAGCCGGCGCCAGCGTCTTAATTCTCGAAGCTTCACCAAAAGAATGGCGTGGCGGCAACTCACAACATACCCGCAACCTGCGCTGCATGCACGATGCCCCACAAGACGTTTTGGTCGACGCCTACCCCGAAGAAGAATACTGGCAAGATCTTTTGAAAGTGACCGGTGGCCAAACCAACGAGGCTCTTGCTCGTATGGTCATTCGCGAATCATCGTCGTGCCGCGACTGGATGCGCAAACACGGTGTGCATTTT
>CALFXX010000098.1 GCA_937952975.1 uncultured Alcaligenaceae bacterium | reverse complement strand
CACCCTTACTCAGGTGGAAGCATCAGCAGCCCGCGATGCCGCAGTAGAACTAGCAAATCAAAGATTCGGTGCAACGCTCAGGGCCTAAAGCCTTGATTTCAAACGATAGGAACGCAATGACTTTTTCAGTTGCCGTATCCGGCGCAAGCGGCAACGTCGGCTCAAAATATGTGGCTGAGCGCGCCCCCGACGGCTATTCGCTCTTGATGGTCAATAGTTCGTTTGCGATTAACCCGGCCGTGTTTTCAACGATGCCGTTCGATCCTAAAAAGGATTTCGCACCAATTATCAACGTAGCCTTCATCCCCTCTGTACTGGTGGTGCCTGCAAACTCACCCTATAAAAACCTGACTGAGCTACTGACCGCAGCCAAGCCTGCCAAAAACGATGTGTCTTATGGTTCGTGCGGTAATGGCACACCACAACACTTAGCTGGCGAGTCGCTCAACATCGAGGCCAAAACCAGCATTACGCATATTCCTTACGGTGGCTGCGGCCCAGCGCTTAAGGATGTCGTAGGCGGTCAAATTCCCTTAGCGATCATCACCGCCTCAAGTGCTATGAGCCTGATCAAAGGCGGCAAATTGCGCGCCCTCGCCGTGACCTCACCACAGCGCTTTGGTCAGTTACCTGACGTGCCGACCGTGGCCGAGCTTGGTTATCCCGGCTACGAATTAAATCAGTGGCACGGCTTACTGGCACCTGCCAATACACCGCCAGAACTTCAACAAAAACTTTACGCGGGCGTCAACAAAGCGTTGCAATTACCGGCGATCAAAGACAAGCTCGAAAGCTTGGGCTATACCCGCGCCAACGACGAACCAGCAGCCTTCAAAAAAATTATTGACGGCGATATTGATAAGTTCGTTAAGCTTGCTAAAGAGATCAAGCTTAAGGTTGATTAATAGGGCCTCACCAAGAGACCCTCACCAACAAGCCCTCAACTCTTGCGACCTGCAGGCTTACAAAGGATTGCATCAAATCAACTGTCCAAAAATCTTCCCCGTTCAGAGGAAGATGTTCAAGTGAGTTGTTCGCAGGCACGTCTCAGGCGGGCACAGCCTTCATTGAGCACTGCCATCGACGTCGCAAACGAAAAACGAAAGAATGGCGTTGAGCCATAGGCCGCACCATGTACGCCAGCTAACTTTTCTGAATCAAGCAGGTACAACACAAAATCTTCATCGGTCTTAAGCACCTGCCCCGAGGGGGTTTTTTTGCCTATCATCCCCGCGCAAGACGGAAACACATAGAATGCACCTTCGGGTAAATGACAGGTAATGCCTGGGATGGCATTGAGCTGGGCTACGACAGAGTCACGCCTCTCTTGAAATATCTTGGTGCGCTCGGCAATAAAGTCTTGCGGCCCCGTCAAGGCCTCTAGCACCGCCGCCTGGCCAAGCGACGAGGGGCTCGAAGTGCTTTGCGACTGCAACTTCGTCATCGCCTTAATAAGCTCTTGTGGGCCCACACAATACCCAATCCGAAACCCAGTCATTGCATACGCTTTTGAGGCACCGTTGACCGTTAGCGTGCGCGCTTTGAGTTCGGGCGCCACTTGCGCCATGGTGCAAAACTCTCTGCCATCAAAAAGAATATGTTCGTAGATGTCATCCGACAACACCCACACATGCGGATGACGCACCAAAACATCTGCCAGGGCGCGCAACTCTTGACGCGAATACACCGCACCGCTTGGATTATTAGGCGCGTTCAAAATCAACCAGCGCGTGCGAGGCGTGATCGCCCTGTCCAAGTCTTCGGGCTGCAACTTAAAGCCTTTTTCTGGCGGACACGTGACTGGCACCGGCGTGCCCCCCGCCAACATCACAATATCGGGATACGACACATAAAACGGCGCAGGGACAATGACTTCAACACCCTTTTGTACGGTGGCCATGAGCGCATTAAAAATCACCTGCTTACCACCTGTGCTCACGATCACTTCAGCCGTTGAGTACTCAAGCTGATTTTCACGTATGAACTTGTCACGCACTGCGGCTTTAAGTTCGGCAGTACCGCCAATGTCGGTGTACTTGGTTTTTGAGGCGGCCATCGCACGCACGACGGCCTCAACCACATTCGGCGGCGTATCAAAATCGGGCTCGCCTGCGGTAAGACCCACTACATCATGCCCCGCGGCCTTTAACGCGCGCGAGCGCTGGGTCGCCATCGAGCTAGGGGATGGTTTGATGCGATTCAAACGGTCGGCGATGTTTGACATGGTTCGGTGCCTTGGTGATTAAAAAAGGAACACCGTGAAATTACCATGTACTAAAGTTGGATGGTGCCGACGGCGAGACTCGAACTCGCACAGCTTTCGCCACTACCCCCTCAAGATAGCGTGTCTACCAATTTCACCACGTCGGCACGTGTACTGCGGATACTTGAACTACGTTTACTAAAGGCTAGCGTAGCGCGTTGCCTTGTACTGTTTGCGCTAACTGCGTTGAGGTGATGACGCAGTTTTAGTCAGCGCGAGAGTGTAGCACGCAGAGGCATACTTGAGCCTCTGCGTGCTAGCAAAATTACTTAGCAGGCGTTGCTGGTGCAGCGGGTACTGCTGGTGCAGTTGTACTTGGAACCACACCGGGGATTGCTGCGGCAGGTGCAGCAGGTACACCGGGCACTGAGTTGGCAGGCGCCGAAGTACCCGGCACAGCACCCGTAGAAGCAGGCGCACTATTTGGCACACCAGGCACTGCCGAACCGGCGGGAGGCGCAGCCGGTGCCGTTTGCGAAAAGTTTTGCATAATGCCGGTGTCTTGACCCTTGGTGCCACGATTACTCACGTAGGCTAAACCAACTGTCGTAATAAAAAACACCACTGCGGCCCATTTGGTCGCACGCGACATAAAGTTTGCGGCACCCGTTGCGCCAAACAAACTGCCGGCCGAGCCGCTACCGAAGGCTGAGCCCATATCGGCGCCCTTACCTTGCTGCAGCAGCACCAAAGAAATAATGGTCAGCGAAGACAGGATCTGCACAACCAACAAAAGAGTAAACATCCAAGACATTGAGAAACTCCGAAAACTAAACGACCAAACTCATCACTGCCACTGCTGCGTTAAGCTGCAATCGCCAGAAAATCTTCAGCCACTAAAGATGCCCCACCGACTAACGCACCGTCGATATCTGACATCGCAAACAAACTGGCGGCATTCGCAGCTTTCACGCTGCCGCCATACAAAATTTGAACTTGACCCGCACCGATCGCCTGCAACGCAGCGCGAATTGCGGCATGCACCTCTTGAGCCTGCTCGGGCGTCGCGGTGCGACCCGTGCCAATCGCCCAAACCGGTTCATACGCAACGACCATTTTATTGACAGCCTCGGTACCGAGCGCCAGCACAGGCGCTAATTGCCGCTGAATCACTGCCATGACTTGATTGCCATCACGTTCGGCCAGTGACTCACCTACACAGACCACAGGCGTCAGACCTTCAATTAATGCTGCTTTGGCTTTATCGGCCACCAGTTGATCAGACTCGCCGTGCAAAGAGCGTCTTTCTGAGTGCCCAACCAACGCGTAGCGACAAGCAAAATCTTTAAGCATGGCGCCAGAGACTTCACCGGTAAAAGCACCCTGAGCCTGAGTGCTGATATCCTGCGCGCCCCATGCCACTGCAGAACCCTTTAAGGCCTCGCTGGCTTGCGCGAGGTAGGGAAACGGCACACAGACTGCAAGTTGCGTGCCTGACACGACTGAACCGGCGCCTGCGCGCACCCCTGCGAGCAGCTTGGCGTTATCAGCCAAATTGCCGTGCATTTTCCAGTTACCCATTACCAAGCGTGTACGAGAGATCGACATAGGATACAACCCTGCTGTTTAAGCAAAACCAGCGACATAAAGTCGGGATAACCCAAGATTGTATCCTGTCATACCGTATTGCGGAAAGTCTTAACCCGTCGTCAGGATAATTTTTCCAATTTGTTCGCCAGCCTCCATCATGGCGTGCCCTTGGGCGGCCTGCTCGAGCGGCAAAGTCTTAAAAATCACGGGCTTAATCTTACCGGCGCTGAGCAAGGGCCAGACGTGTTGCTGCAAAGCCCGAGCAATCGCAGCCTTGAACGCCACGGGACGCGGGCGCAAGGTCGAGCCGGTGACCGTCAGGCGCCGGCGCATCAGTTCAGCTGAACTGAAGGTTGATTTACCGCCGCCGAGCGTTGCGATCAAGACAATACGCCCATCATCTGCCAGGCATTTAAGTTCGCGACCGATGTAATCGCCTGCGACCATATCCAAAATCACATTGACGCCCTTCTTTTGGGTCAACG
>CALFXX010000097.1 GCA_937952975.1 uncultured Alcaligenaceae bacterium | reverse complement strand
CGGCTTATTAGGCATCTGTGCCTGAACCGTAGCGCCGCACGCCACCGCTACCGCTGCAAAGGCCATCAATAACTGTCGCCTTGTCATTGAGCAGTTCGCCAAAGTGTTGTCTCGTTTCATATTTTTTTTGTCTACGTTCAGTTCGTCAGGGACTACTTTTGCACAGATTAACAGAGCTCCTAGCATAGCAACATACTTTGCGGCAGCGCAGCAAAAATACACTGAGCGCCAAGAATGATGGCGCAATCAAAGAACCTTCAATCTCAACGTGCAAGAATCGCCGCGCCACATTAGACTATGTGTATTAAAGGGACTCTACGTGCCGAATTTTGGCTTAGAGTCAATCAAAAAAAGTACGCCTCGGCGCACAGGAGACTCATTTTGCAACCGACAAATTTGACGGACCCGACCTATTTTCACAAGGTTGTTGACTGCCAGTACGCATGCCCCGCGCACACACCCGTTCCTGAATACATCCGCTTAATTGGGCAAGGTCGCTACACCGACGCCTACATGATTAATTGGGTTTCGAATGTATTTCCGGGCGTACTGGGCCGCACCTGCGATCGCCCTTGCGAACCCGCCTGTCGCCGTGGTCGCGTTGAAGAAAACAACGGCGAGCATCCAGAACCCGTTGCAATTTGCCGACTCAAGCGTGTCGCTGCCGATAACAAAAGCGACATCAAAAATCGTATGCCCGCCATTGCTGCGCCAAACGGCAAGCGCATTGCCTGTGTAGGCGCTGGGCCCGCCTCATTGACTGTCGCACGCGACCTCGTACCGCTTGGATACCATGTCACTGTTTTTGATGGCGAAACGAAGGCCGGTGGATTTATTCGCTCGCAAATTCCACGCTTTCGCCTGCCTGAATCAGTGATTGATGAAGAGACGAATTACATTCTTGATTTGGGCGTTGACTTTAAAGCTGGACAACGCGTTGAGTCACTCAGTGGCTTGATGGCCGAAGGCTACGACGCCGTCTTTGTAGGGTGTGGTGCACCACGCGGTCGCGACCTTGACGTACCGGGCCGCAAAGAAGCCGCTGCAAACATTCACATTGGTATCGACTGGTTAGCATCGGTCTCGTTTGGTCATATCACCAGCGTTGGCAAGCGCGTCATCGTCTTGGGTGGCGGTAATACAGCCATGGACTGCTGCCGTTCCTCGCGCCGCTTAGGTGGCACAGATGTCAAAGTGATCGTACGCAGCGGTTTCGATGAAATGAAAGCGTCGCCCTGGGAAAAAGAAGACGCGATCCACGAAGGCATACCAATCATCAACTTTCATGTGCCAAAAAGCTTTGAGCACAAAGACGGCAAGCTGATCGGCATGACCTTCGAAGTCGTCGAGGCTCAATACGATGACAAAGGTCGCCGCAGCCTGGTACCCACCGGTCAGCCAGACGTATTTTTTGAATGCGACACCGTACTGTTGGCGGTTGGTCAAGAAAACGCGTTTCCGTGGATCGACGAAGCAAGCGGTGTTGACTTCAACAAATGGGGTCAGCCTGTCTTGGGCAATGACTCATTTCAATCAACCTCTCAGCCAAGCGTCTTTTTTGGTGGTGATGCAGCGTTTGGCCCAAAAAATATTATTACGGCTGTCGCACACGGGCACGAAGCCGCTGTGTCGATTGATCGCTTCTTAAACAAAGAAGATACAGAAAAACGCCCCGCCCCCACGACGAATTTGATGTCGCAAAAGATGGGCATCCACGAGTGGAGCTATCAAAACGATGTGTCCAATGATGCTCGCTTTAAAGTGCCGTGGGCTGAATCCGAAAAAGCGCTTGCCAACATTCGTGTTGAGGTTGAGTTAGGGTTTGACGCTGCGACGGCATTTAAAGAGGCGAGTCGCTGCCTAAACTGTGACGTTCAAACAGTGTTCAATGCCAAGACCTGTATCGAGTGCGATGCTTGCACAGACATCTGCCCCACTGATTGCATTACGTTTACACAAAACGGTGAAGAACAAGAGCTCCGAACACGCCTGCGTGCCCCCGCGCTCGACCTCACGCAAGACCTGTACGTATCAACCGATTTGAAGTCAGGTCGCATCATGGTGAAAGATGAAGACGTGTGCTTGCACTGCGGGTTATGCGCAGAGCGATGCCCAACGGGTGCTTGGGATATGCAAAAGTTTTTATTGACGACTACCACTGCTGGACCGCTTTGTCGCGATCAACAAGCAAACGGTTCAATCTTGGAGTCTGTATGAAGCCAATCGAAGCCATTAACGACTTTGTCATTAAATTTGCTAACGTAAACGGCTCGGGTTCGGCGTCAGCCAACGAACTTTTTGCTAAAGCAATTTTGCGCATGGGCGTGCCCGTCAGTCCGCGCAATATTTTCCCCAGCAACATTCAAGGCTTACCGACCTGGTACGAAGCCCGCGTGAGTGAAAAAGGCTACCTTGGGCGGCGCGGCGGCGTCGACATGATGGTCGCCATGAATCCACAAACCTGGGATGCTGACATCGCAGAGATCGAGCCCGGTGGCTATTTGTTTTATGACTCAACACGGCCAATCCCAGAATCAAAGTTTCGCCCCGACATCAATATCATTGGTATCCCGCTGACTGAGATCAGCAATGCCACCTACACCGACCCGCGGCAGCGGCAGTTGTTTAAAAACATTATCTATGTTGGTGCGTTATCGATGCTGCTTGCTGTCGACGCCGAGGTATTTGAAAAACTGTTTGCCGAGCAATACAAAGGCAAAGAGGCTCTACTCGATTCGAATATTCGCGCTTTACACCTAGGCCGCGACTATGTGAAAAAAAATCTGAAGGTGCCGCTTGGTATTCGCGTGCAAAAGTCAGACAAGGTCGGGGATCAAATCTTTACCGACGGCAACAGCGCCGCGGCGCTCGGCTGCGTCTACGGTGGTGCGACCGTTGCAGCCTGGTATCCGATCACACCCTCATCCTCTGTACCCGAAGCGTTTCAAAAATACTGTGACAAATACCGTACAGATCCAAGCACTGGCTTAAATCGCTTTGCGATTGTTCAAGCCGAAGATGAGCTCGCCTCGATTGGTATGGTGGTGGGTGCTGGTTGGAATGGCGCCCGCGCGTTTACTGCAACGTCAGGCCCTGGTATCTCACTGATGGCAGAGTTTATTGGTCTGGCTTACTTTGCCGAGATCCCAGTCACGATTATCAACGTGCAACGCGGTGGCCCATCAACCGGCATGCCGACACGCACACAGCAATCCGACATTCTGGCTTGCGCGTATGCCTCTCATGGCGACACCAAGCACGTTCTGCTTTTCCCTGAAGATCCCTACGAGTGTTTTGAATTTGGTGCTGTTGCGCTTGATTTAGCAGATCGACTGCAAACACCCGTGTTCTTCATGACCGACCTAGATATCGGCATGAATCAACGCTTATCAAAGCCCTTCGTTTGGGATGACGCCCGCACCTACGATCGTGGCAAGGTCATGACTGCCGAAGAGCTTGAGGCTGGCAAAGACTTTGGGCGCTACAAAGACGTAGATGGTGACGGTATCGCCTGGCGCACGCTGCCAGGCACCCACCCAACCAAGGGGGCCTACTTTACTCGCGGCACCACGCGCGACCCCTACGCGCGCTATTCAGAGCGTGGGCCAGACTACATCTACAACATGGAACGCCTGCTGCGAAAATTTGCAACGGCTGCAGACATGGTGCCCCAGCCGTTGTTTGATAAGGCTCCCAAAGCCACCAAGCTGGGCGTGATCTACTTTGGCTCGACTAGCCCTGCTATGACAGAAGGCTTGGATATTTTGAACGCTGAAGGGATTCACCTGGACGCGATGCGTCTGCGGGCGTTTCCGTTTCCGGCGTCAGTCGAAGCGTTCATCGCCGAACACGATCAGGTCTATGTCGTTGAACAAAATCGTGACGCACAAATGCACTCTCTGTTAGTCAACGAACTGTCAATCGATCCTGCCAAGATGATTAAAGTCCTTCACTATGATGGCACACCGATTACGGCTCGTTTCATCACTGACTACATTCGTAAGCACCTGAACCCAAGTGCCTCAGCCGCGTCAACAACAAACAAGCAAAAGGAAGTGGCATGACTTTCATCACTAAGCCCGCCCTACATCACCCTAGCCTTGTCCAAAACAAAGTTGGCTACACGCGCCGCGATTACGAGGGACGCGTCTCGACGCTCTGCGCCGGCTGTGGCCATGATTCAATTTCAGCGGCGATCGTACAAGCCTGTTGGGAGCTCGACATCGAGCCGCATCGCGTAGCGAAACTATCCGGCATCGGTTGCAGCTCAAAGACCCCTGATTACTTTCTGGGCGCCTCACACGGCTTTAATACCGTTCATGGTCGTATGCCTTCAGTATTGACCGGTGCCAATCTTGCCAACCGCGAACTGATTTATTTAGGGGTGTCTGGTGATGGTGATTCAGCCTCAATTGGCCTAGGTCAATTTGCAAATGCGATGCGTCGCGGCGTCAGCATGGCCTACATTGTCGAAAATAATGGCGTCTATGGTTTAACAAAGGGCCAGTTTTCTGCAACTGCCGACAAAGGTTCAAAAAGCAAAAAAGGCGTCGTCAACAATGACAGCCCGATCGACCTGGTGGGACTAGCCTTGCAACTGGGTGCTACCTACGTTGGCCGCAGCTTCTCAGGCGACAAAGAGCAACTCGTGCCCTTGATCAAGGGAGCGATTGGCCACGGCGGCGCAGCCTTTATCGATGTGATCAGCCCTTGTATTGCATTCAACAACCATAGCGGCAGCACCAAGAGCTATGACTACGTGCGCGAACACAACGAAGCGGTCAGTCGTATCGACTTCTTCACCTCGCGCGACGAAATCACGACGCAATACGAACCCGGTCAGGTCGTTGAAGTAGAACAGCACGACGGCAAGACACTGCGTCTGCGCAAACTGCATAACGACTACGATCCTTCAGATCGTTATGGCGCGCTGAGCTATATCAACGAGCATCAGGCTCGCGGTGAAGTAGTGACTGGTTTGTTGTACCTAGACCCAGACGCAACAGACCTGCACGCAGCGCTCAATACTAGCGACACTCCGTTGGCAGCGCTTGATTCTAACCAGCTCTGCCCAGGCGCTGACGCTTTGAAAAAGCTCAACGCCTCGCTACGTTAAGGCGCTAAAACTTGTTTTGAGAAAGCGCAGTCAAGACTAAGATCGCCCACAGTGGTCAGGACACTGTGGGCGATTTTTCGTTTGGGAATCTTGTTAGCAAAAAATTTTCAAAGCACATTAAGAGGAATCTTGACGTAGGCCACGCCGTTGCTCTCTTTGGGCGGCAACTCGCCGGCTCGAATATTGATCTGTACCGCCGGTAAGATCAACACTGGCATCTCAAGCGTTGCATCACGCTTGGTGCGCAGCTCGATGAACTGAGCCTCAGTGACGCCATCGTGAACATGGATGTTGTTTACGCGTTGCTCGGCAACCGTGGTTTCAAACTGAATCGCACGATCACTTGGCGGATAGTCATGACACATGAACAGCCGTGTCTCAGGTGCAAGACTCAACAGTTTTTTGACTGAGCGATACAACGTACCGGCATCACCACCCGGAAAATCGCAACGTGCAGTGCCAACGTCAGGCATAAACATTGTGTCGCCCACAAAGACGGCGTTGCCAAATTGATAGGCAACGCAAGCGGGCGTGTGGCCTGGTACGAAAAGTGTATGACCCACAAGCTGACCCACTTCAATAGCAGCTCCGTCGGCTAGCAGCACATCAAACTGCGAACCATCCTGCTTAAAGGACGGCTCAAGATTGAAGATGCCTGCAAAGACAGCTTGCACACCGGTGATGTGCTCTCCAATCGCGAGCTTGCCGCCTAACTTCTGCTTGAGATACGACCCTGCCGACAGGTGGTCCGCATGCGCATGCGTTTCTAAAATCCATTGAACCGTCAGATTCTGCTCTTTAACAAAGGCGATCACTTTGTCTGCACTGATATGGCTTGTGCGACCAGACTTTGGATCGTAGTCGAGCACGGGATCAATAATGGCGCACGCAGATCCGAGCTTTTCGTAGACCACATAGGTCACTGTCCACGTTTTGGCATCAAAAATGCCGTGCACGATTGGTGTGACTAAAGTCACTGCCTGCTGCCCCATGAGCGTTCCTTAGCAATATTGCAAAATAAGTTTATACCGTGATAATATATCATCTTATAAATTATATATAAATATTTTATTATGACGACACTTGATGTATCTCAACAGATTTCGCCAGCGTCGGGCGCAATTGAGTTGCAAGTGATGCAGGCCTCAGCCGCCCAAGCATGCCGTTTTCTGAAAGTTTTGGCTAATCCCGATCGGCTCTTGATCCTCTGTCAGCTGGCCGAAGGCGAGCGGCGAGTAGGCGAACTCGAAGAATTGCTCGGCATCGTGCAACCCACTCTTTCACAGCAGTTGACGGTGCTGCGCGAAGAGCAACTTGTCAGCACTCGGCGCGAGGGCAAAAACATTTACTACCAATTCTCCAGTCCACCGGCCATGGCCGTCATGAAAGTTCTTTACGCAGAGTTTTGCAATCACTCGGAGGTTCAACGATGACAATTGACTGGTCGCACTTCACACCTTGGGCCTCACTGGCGGGTGGTGTATTACTGGGCCTGGCCTCGGCATTGTTTATTTTGCTCAATGGTCGCATCTTGGGCATCAGCGGCATCCTCGGCGGTCTGATTCCTCCCAAACGTCACGACGCAGCTTGGCGCCTCGCCTTTCTTGCCGGGATCTTCGCTGCGCCCTGGGTCTTCATGAAGGTGGTGCCGAGCAGTCTTCTGACAGCCCCGCGCATCGATGCAAACGTCATCCTGCTGGTCATTGCAGGCCTGCTCGTGGGCTTGGGCACCCGCTACGGGTCAGGCTGCACCAGTGGGCATGGCGTGTGCGGCCTGGCACGATTATCACCGCGCTCGCTCGTCGCGACCCTGGCCTTTATGGCCGCAGGGTTCGCCGTTGTTTTTGTCGCGCGCCACCTTCTTTAAAAGGCACTCTCATGCATCGTCTCAGTGAATTCATTGTTGGGCTCGTTTTTGGTTTGGGCCTACTGCTCTCAGGCATGACGGATCCGGGCAAAGTATTGGGCTTTCTCGATCTTTTCGGCCAGTGGGATCCCTCGCTTGCGTTCGTGATGGGCGGAGCGATTCTGGTCGGTTTTTTTGCATTTGCCTTAGCAAAAAAACGTACGAGTAATTTTTTAGGTGGCGCCCTGAGCCTGCCGAAGTCAACCGTCATCGACAAGCGGCTTGTGATCGGCAGCCTGCTGTTTGGTGCGGGTTGGGGCCTGGCGGGGTTTTGCCCAGGCCCCGCCTTGGTGTCGATGGCCGCCGGTCAAGAGAAAGCACTGATCTTCGTAGCCGCCATGCTGATCGGCATGGTGGGCTTTGAGATGATTGAACGAAAGTGATATTGGATGCAGCTGATCAAGAGCGCTACGCCCGTTTTGCTCTTGATCGCTTACACAACCCGAGTGAAACATTTCAGGACTTAGCGTTCGCGCTGCATTGCAGCATTGAAAGTTTCAGTATCACCACACCGTTGAACAAAAACCTCACACAGACCGTGTTTTAATTGGCAACTTAAAGGGTGCCACTCTAGACACCTTACGTCTCGGCTTTATTGGCGAGGCCTCA
>CALFXX010000096.1 GCA_937952975.1 uncultured Alcaligenaceae bacterium | reverse complement strand
ATGTTTAAACTGTTGATACAGTTTCATATCATCGGTGTTTAAGCCGTTTTCAATCACACTGTGTACAAACGCCTTGAACTTCAAATCAAGAAACAAAGATTTGGTTTCTTGATTTTTTGTGTTGAGCAAAAGGTCTTTAAGGATTTTTTTATCTTCAGGGCTCCACATAAACTGAGCAAAGTCTTGTTGCTCAATTTCTGTTTTGACTGACCAATCGTCAACCTTTGAAATCACACGGCTGAACAGATCAACGGTTTTGATCAGCTTTTGTTTTTTGTGCTGCATAGCCATGTTTTTATGAAGCTGCCTAAAGCGTCATCACGCCGCTTAATTAATGAGAATCTTGCCATTAACGATTGGGTACAGCACCTGAACCATGATGTTCAAGAATTTTGCAAATTCGGTACTCGACGCATTTGCCACATAGATCACGTCTTTATTCTTAACCATAAAGCCTTGTGCCACTAAAAAGGCACCTGGGTCGCTCATATCAAGACGATAAATGGTAGGCACCCTGCCCTGAGAGTCGGTGAACTGGGTTGCTGGGATTCCCTGTTGAGACACCATTGCAGGCGAAATGTTAGACACGGGTGCCACGACTGCGCGACTTGGAGATGCCACCATCGCCTGAGCAGAACTTTGAGTCGTGGTGGGTGTCTGTGTGGCAGAAGCGCTAGCTATGTTTTGCTGCACTGTAGTCGCTGCCGCCGTGGTAGCCACCGAGCCAGCCACTGGGGGTGCGACTGGCTGCACGCAAGCTGCGCACGGAGGAATCACTCCGCGTGGGCTAACAAAGGGTTGCGACGGGGGTGGCGCATTTTGCTGCACCGCGTTTGGTGTCGCGGCAACGGCCGTCGATGGCTTTGAAACCTGAGAATGAGTCGGGGTGGGCACCGAGTTCGCTTGTTGGGGCTGAGCGTTAGGTGCCTGAGCAATCACCTGAGAGTTAGGCGCGTTAAAGGGAATCGAAGCTGCATCAGGCTCTTCAAACCTGAATACAAAAACGCCTTTTACATCTGCGCGTGCATCTTGCACGCCACCAATACGCCCGAGTGCTTGCGTAAGCGAAATACCAGGCGCCTCAAAATTAATCTCATCATTTTTACCCGTCGCACCCAAGGCAGTAAAGCTAAAGGGCTGATAAAAAGCGGTGATGACATCACCCGGATTTAAGCGTATGTTTTGTGTAGGGTCTTGAATGACCCGATCCAGCGACATCGTTTTAACCATACCCTGGCGAGAGATCTGCAAGGTAATCTTGTTTACGGCCTGCTTGACTCCGCCTGCCAAGGCGATCGCGTCTAACAGGCGTTCGCCCTTGGGCGTAAGCGGTACCAGATCACTTTTGCCAACCTCACCCACCACGGTGACGTTTGAAGTGTTGCCCTTCGTCATCTGCACGATAACTTGCGGCGAATTAGCCTTACCTTGAAGCGCCGAAACAATTTCAGATTCAATATTTGGAATCGTTTTGCCCGCTACACGAATACGCCCTGCGAAGGGTACTGTAATAAATCCATCGGCACCCACCATTTGATCGGGCAGGCTGCTGTTTTTGCTGGTTGACGAACCCGCCAAGGCAGATAACGCCGGAGAGGTACCAAACAGCAAGGCGGGGTTGGCCTCCCAAATACTGACGGCAAGAATGTCGCCTGGGTTGACAGCATAAGTAGGAATGACATTCGTACCGAAGGATTCAGAAAATAATTGACGTCTTTCACGAATCACGTTGCGCTGATTCACCGCGCTATTGATTTCAACTAACTGAATCATTGAATTGGTTTGAACAGTAGTATCTTCAAGCGCACGGGTACTCGGACCAGAGGTTGGCAGCCAGTTGCCGCATCCTGAAAGAAGCGCAAGTAGTGCAACGCTAATTAATGCTCGTTTGGCGGAAAACCAGATAAAACTCATTGCATTGTCTCAGTATAAAAAAGATAGGCTTCTTCAACTTCATTAAAGTGATGAAGATGGCCCTCAACCAGCACATAGGCTGAGTCACAGATTTCACGAATCATGCCGGGCTCGTGTGATACCAGAACCAAAGCGCGTTCTTTGCGCTTGACTAAAAGCTCTTCATGGCAACGTTCTTTAAAGCGTTGGTCGCCAACCGCTAAGACTTCGTCGATTAGCATGCAATCAAAGTCAATTGCCATCGAGATTGCGAAACTTAGTCTCGCTTTCATACCTGATGAATACGAACTGACCGGCTCGCGGATGTAACGGCCTAATTCAGAAAAATCTGCAACAAACGGCAACACTTCGTCAATGTCAACACCATAAACTCGGCAAATAAAATTGATGTTGTCTAACCCAGTCATCGTGCCTTGCACGCCACTGTCAAAGCCCAACGGCCAAGATAAGCTCATTTCTTGCGTGATCGTTCCTGAATCTGGCAAGGTGACACCACCCATCACCCGAATCAGCGTTGACTTGCCCGCGCCATTGCGACCGAGAATACCGACTTTTTCGCCGGGCGCAATTTGTAAATTAACGTCATTCAAAACGGTTTTATAACCCCGTGTTGTTTCGTAATGCTTTGAGATATTTTCTAAGCGAATCATTAATCGAAATTAACTATCCACTAATTGACGCTTGATACTGCGCACCAAAATCAAGCCGACTAAGGTCAGACACAAATTGACTGCTAAGGTATACGACACTGAGTACTCTGCCTTCACACTCACCCCGAAGTAACCCTCGCGCAATAACTCCATAGCATTCACTAGCGGGGACATTAACAATATATTTTGTACATCGGGCGAAAGCCAGCTAACCATCGCAAGCCCACCGGTCAAAGGCATCGATAGGTACATCGAGATGTGTGCGACGCGATCAAAAATTTCGTTGGATGACCCCATAAAAGCGCAAACCAAGCCGAACGCAAAAGCAAACCAAGCGTACAGTACCCATCCCACCAATGCTTTAAGCGGATCTTCTGGTAGTGTCACAAGGCCTAAGGCCGCAAAGATAACGCTTAGCAAGATAAACGAAATTGTGCAGGCCGCGAACTCCATGATGCTTCGCGCGTAGAGTAAATCCATAACTTTCACATTACGGTGATACAACAAACCCTTGTTTGAGGCGACACCCGCCATCAGTCTGTTCACTAAGTTACGCCAGAGCACCAAACCTGAGTATCCCGTCAAAATAAACGCAGCAACTGAAATATTGCCTTGCGTGTGTGAGGTATACGACCAAATAATCGTCACGCCCACCGCAAACATCATCGGCTCTAAAAACAACCATAAAAAACCCAAGCCATGGCGACCAAATTTTGCAATCACATCGCGCATGAACAGCGCACCGATTACTCGCAACTGTATTTGCAACGACCCATAAAAAGTCGTTTCACGGCGTGAAGGTAGTGTTAGCGCTTTAGTCATCAAGCTTGATGCTCTTTAACGCCAGCTACTAACAACACCAAAATGCCCCACAACACTAAACTCAAGACTAAGATTGTGGTAACGCCCTTAATCCTCTCAGGCTGCAATGCATAGTCAGGCACTAACGGGCTTGTCACCCGTTCAATATAAACCTGCTGCCGTATCGCCTCAACGCGCGACTGCTCCATTGCCGTCATCGCTGCCGCTAATTGCCGATCAGCAAAATCCTTTTCTAGCGCCAGGCGCTGCTGAATCATCACCTGCCGTTCGGGTTCACCCACATTTTTTTGGGTACGCAAGGCCACCAATTGCAACGCAATCGTTTCAACCTTGGCCTTGGCTAAATTAACTTCCTCCGTTGCGTTTTTGAGCAAATCTGTACGCGCACGTTCATTTAGTTTGTTTACAAACGCTTCGCTCAAATCCACAATCTTTTGATTGATCTTTTGAGCCTCGTTGGCATCAAACGCACGCACCGTCAATGTAGAGACGGCTGTGGTGGTGTCCACTTCAACCCCCACATACTTTTGATAGTACTTAAAGAAGCCCTCAAAACTGGTGTCCCAATAACGCAACCCAGGAAACCTTGCCAACCAATCAATCGTTAATTTTGAATACAGCGTTTTGATATCTAATTCGCGCTCAAGCACCTTCAACACATCACGCGACAGCACATACTCTTTGACCACATACGAGTCATCATTGCCCTTGGTCAAACCCATTTGGCTAAACATACCTTCGGTTGCGCTGGTTGCAGGCTTCTGCGGGCTGCGCACGACATAACGCGACTCTGAGATATAAATATCAGAGGCGATAAAACCAAAGTAAGCTACCGCCATCGCACTTGGTATGAGCACTGTTAAAAGAAACAGTACGCTTTTCCAAAGCTGGCCCTTCTTGCGCTTAGAACTCAAACGGGTTCCTATAAATTTGCATGGCCTAAAACTGCAGCGCGCAGTCTCGGTATCATCGTGAAAGTGATAATCGGTTGTATTGCGTTGCAATGCAATGTGATTTGTCCGCTTTTTGATTTGTTTGCAGTCAGCTGTCTTCAGTTGCGTTTTATGGCATTCGAATCGTTGCTAGCATCTATCCATGGGCATGCCAATAGATATCAACCCACCTCATATTGATTTAGTCACCGACACTGCAAGCGCAGTGTCTGAAGAGCACTATCGCTTTGCGTTGCACCCAGGCTTGCGCCAATTTCGCAGTGTGCACAGTGTGGCTAAGCGGGTGGGTTTACCTGATCCGTTTTTTAGAGTACACGAAGGGCCTTCAAGCAGCCACACTGTTGTGGGTGGTCGACAACTCATCAATTACTCGGGCTACAACTATTTAGATTTGTGTGGCGATGCGCGCGTGAACGCGGCTGCGGTGGCGGCGATTGCGCAAAGCGGTACGTCGGTGTCTGCCAGCCGCGTGGTGTCGGGCGAAAGGCCCATACACGGTGAGCTTGAGCGTGCGATTGCTAAGCTATACGACACGCCTGCAGCCGTTGTGTTTGTAAGTGGGCACGCCACTAATGTCAGCACCATCGGCTATCTGTTTGGCCCGCGCGATTTGATTGTGCACGATGAATACATTCATAACAGTGCGCTAACAGGCATTGCGCTGTCGGGTGCTAAGCGGATGTCGTTTGCGCATAACGACTGGCGTGCGCTTGACACTTTGCTACTGCAACAGCGCGCGCAGTATCAGCGGGTGTTGGTGATCATTGAAGGCGTCTACAGCATGGACGGCGATTACCCCGACCTGCCCCGCTTTGTTGAACTGCGCAACAAGCACCGTGTGTTTTTGATGGTAGACGAAGCGCATTCGTTAGGGGTGCTAGGTGACCGTGGCTATGGGCTTCGTGAGCACTTTGGTGTGGCTGCGAGCGAGGTGGATATCTGGATGGGTACGCTGTCTAAAACCTTGGCAAGCTGCGGTGGGTATATCGCGGGCGAAACGGCCTTGGTTGAGCACTTAAAGCTGTTAGCGCCCGGTTTTTTGTATAGCGTTGGGATGTCTCCGCCCTTGGCTGCGGCGGCGTTAGAAGCGTTGCAGTGTATGCAGCTCGAACCCGAGCGTGTACACGCCTTGCAAGCGCGCGGGCGCTATTTTTTAAAGCGGGCGCAAGAGGCTGGCTTTGATACGGGGTCAAGCGCAGGCATGGCTGTGATCCCAGTGATTTTGGGCGATTCGGATAAGACGATTAGGCTGGCTGCGGCGATGCTTGAACGTGGGGTAAGTGTGCAGCCGATTTTGTATCCGGCTGTGCCGCAGAAGTCGACGCGGTTACGGTTTTTTATGTCGTGTCAGCATACTGAGGCTGAGATTGACTATACGGTTGAGGCGTTGGTGGGGGTGATGGGGGGATTAGTGCGAACTTAGTGCAAGTCGTTGAATGGTAGTGGTGCAGCGCTTCTCAATCAACGCGATAATTTTGTCGATCGTTGCATTGCCGCTAAACCTTTGGTCGTGTTCTAATTTTTTTGCAAGCGGTGGCAACGCTGTTGCAAGTTGCAAAACTCGCTTTCGTGTCTCTGCCTTTGCCAGCCCTGCTGACTCAGCGAACAGATCCCAGTGCCTGGGCATGATCTCAACAAATTTATATTTGCCGCCGATTTTCATCGCCATTTTAGGTGTCAACTCTGCATACACGGCCGTAGACAATAAGTCATAGCCCGGCGCCAGCACGGGTCGCGCGCCAGAGTAAAGCAAAGAAAAGTTTTTAGCGTGCGCATCGTGATTGCCCACCAGTACGTTAAAAATAACGTAATCAAGCAATCGCAATACTTGTGGCGCATTCGGGCGCGTCGCCTGTCGTAACAACTCAAAACATTGCACTAAATCCGGACCACCTTCATTTTGATATTTTTGGTCTGGCATAACGCCAAGTGCCTGGCAGAAATCTTCTTGATGGATTCGCGAGTACTGCCCGTCGGTCATGAGCAAACGGTCGTAACGCTCGACCAAAAGAAAGCATCTACCAAGTACCGTGTGAACCCGAGCCTTTGCTGGTGCCAGCATTGCGAGCTCGGCCAACCTCATGCAAAACCCTTCGTTATAAACACTGTCTGCAACGCCGTGAATCGCCGGCTTCAAAATGTGAGAGCTTGGCGTACCGTTGCGGGGCAAGCCAACACGCTGGCCGTCAAACACCACAGGTAGCTTATCTTGCGCACCGGCTAACGACAGCCGCAGGCCATCCTCGCCGGCAAGCATTGGGCGGCGCGGCAACTCGTCTAGGGTGGCGATCAATTCTTCGTCGCTTAGCCACTGAACATCGTTGACAGCGCCGCGCGAAGGCAGCGACTGCCCCGGCTCTATAAACGTCACAGCCCCTGCGCACTCTCCACCAATGTTGTCCAACAGCGCAAAGTCATTGCGGTCTGACACCTGAAACTTTTTAGCGATCAGTCTGCGCATTTGCCCTTCGGGAAGCAGGCCAGCAAAAAATGGACGCGTGGTGTCATCATCAAAAGACTCCTGCTGCAGCGGCAGAGAGTAAGACAACGCTATTGCTTGTGGGTGCGAAAGCCAAGTCGGCTCGTAAGCAAAGTGCAATCGCCCTTTAGCAATCGATAAGGTACCGACGTGACGATCGAATAGCCAGACGGCAAGTTCACTGCCCATGATCGTTTCCTCGTACTGTTGAGGCTGTCATTGCCGCGGGCAGCCCGCTTATCGCAAGCTCGCCACCTAACGCGTCAATCACACGCAGCACTTGCTGCAGTTGCACCGTTGGCTTGCCCGCTTCAAGATCCACGATAAAGCGCACGCCGACACCGGCCGCGAGCGCTAATTGTGGCTGCGTTAGGCCTAGCTGTTTACGGGCAGCGCGAAGAGCGTCGCCCAACTGTTGAGCTGATCTGATCAAGGTCATAGTCGTGATAATTTACCGTACAGGAAATTATCGTACAAAACTTCTTATTTAGCAACTTAAATTACCGATCGGGAAATTAAGGTGACTAACCAGTGGGGTTTCAAAATAATTTACCGAACGGGAATTATTTTGCCCTAAATCAAACCCGCTTCAAAATCTCAGCCGCCAATAAATGCGACTGCAGCAGCAACGGCGCCCTGCTCTCTTCAGCCATCGCCGCCCGTTGTGTGCGCCAAATAAAATAATCGGTATAGCCGCTTGGGGTCGCGAGCTGCTGATATACCTTTTCCATAATCGGCACGTGGTCGCCGTACCAAGCCAATGTCCCCGGACGCCCGGCGCTGGCGAGGCCTTCGGTGAGCTTTTTAATCATTTGATCGGCATGGCCGATGTGGCGTAGGTACACGCCTAAATCTTCGCAGCCCTCGGGCAAGGGTTGGGTAAGCCACTCTTGTTTGTCGGCCTCGGGCAGGCTTTCTAAGTGTAGGGGGCCGTGATTCTCCATGGTAATCACAAATACAAAGATGGGTTGCTCGGATTCTTGAGCAAGCAACTCAAGCACTTTATCGGCCACCACCTCGTCGCCTACAAAATGGCAATCGCCTTTTCGCTGTTTTGTGACGACTCCAAACTCGCTGATATCCACAAACTGATCAAAACCCAGCATCGGAAACAATTTGTCGCGTTTATAAAAACTTGCAGGATACGGGTGCACGCAGATGGTGCGATAGCCTTGTTGCTGAAGCAACCGGGCCAACGACGGTACGCCAAAATTAATCAAACGCCGATAGGGATTAAAGCGATCAACGCCAAGCTTCAAAACATCGACACCTGTTAAAAATGAAAACTCGGTGCGAACGGTATTGGCTCCCCAGGCGGGCACTTCAAACAAGCCGTGAAGATCTGCCTCAAGCCTTGCGCGATCAAAATGTTGCAAGACCTCGGGCTTGACCTGTGGGTATACGCGCCGCGGGTCAAAAAACGATTCGCTTTGTATCACAACAATGTTAGGTGACACGCGCGAGGTTTTTACGGCCGAGGGCTTGGGTAAGGATGAACGCTGTGTGAGGTCGGCACTGGGTAATTGCTCGGCACGGCGGTATAGCCAATAGGCACCAAAAAAACCATGAGTTTTAAGATCGTGTTCTGGATCAAAGCGCAGTGCGGCAACGTTGCTTGCGCCGTATTGCAACAAGGCACAGGCAATGACCAACACGCCTGCGATCCCAAGCCAAACAGACAACAAATTGTGGGCTTGCGTTAAGGGCGACTCAAGCGTGACGCCTGCCCACAACGCCAACACGATTGCAGTCAAAGTTAACGCGGTGGGTATGATTCCTAAAAACGGTAAATACAAACGCGGGTGCTTCAGGCAATCCAAAAAATAATCGTTGTCTTGATACACAAAAAATTCGCGCAAGGATTGATACTTGGCGTTGTTGACCACGATCAAGCAGGCAAAGATCGCAGTGCTAAATAACGTTGCTAACCAGGGGCGCCTGCACAAGACAAAACCAAGAACGAAATAAGCTAACCACAAACCAAGGTGCGCTGCGAGTGCAGGCAAAGGCCTGCGCCACGGTGCTTGAAAGCGTGGTTTGAAGATTTGTTCGATGGCAAATGAGAGCGCGAGGCCAACGAGCAGGCTTGGGATCAAGGCGCTGATGACAGCTAGCAGTTGGGCAAGTGAGGTCGACATGTTTAGTCGCTATGCCTCACGGTTTTGCACGGATGATCGTAGGCTCGTGCGGGTGAGCGATCCATGACTCGCCTTAAACATGATACCCAGCCAACTTCAAAATCTTCAACGACCAAGACGCCGGCAACACCGCTAACAACCAAGTCTCAAATGACACAAAAAACGGAAAGGTAATGCGCGCTTTATTCTTATCGATGCCCTGCTTCATGACCTTGGCGGCTTTGTCGGGTGACCAAACCAAGGTCTTTGGCCCGGGCATGGCGTCGCACATGTCTGATTTAACGTAACCGGGCATGATCACGGTAACACCCACGCCCTCAGGGGCGAGCCAACCACGCAAGCCTTCGCCATAGGCTTTTAAGCCAGCTTTTGACGCGCTATAGGCGGGTGTTAATGGCAAGCCAAAATACGCGGCTAACGAACTGATGAACACGACTTGCCCACGCCCGCGTTTGCGCATGCCGGGCAAGGCGGCATGCACCATGGCCATTGAAGCGCGCAGGTTCACGTCGAGCAGTAAATTGGTTTGCTCCCATGACTCGCCCTTGCCTTCTGGGCCGATGTTAATGTTCATGCCTTGATTGGCGATCAATAAGTCTAGCGGGTGTAAGGCATCGATTTCACGCACCCAGTTTTGCAACGCTTGGGTGTCGGTGATATCAAACAAGCCCTTCACCACCAACGCGCCTTGCGCCCTGCAGGCTTGAGCGGTTTGCTCGAGTTTGTCTTCGTTGCGACCATGCAGGATCAGTGTGGTGCCGGGTGCAGCATAGGCTTTTGCTAAGGCGTTGCCGATGCTACCTGAAGCACCCGTAATCAAGATTGTTTGTGCGGTGTGGGGTTTCATATTGGCACGACGGTCAGTAGCTGTTGTAACGGTGAAAGTTCGGCGGTAAGTCGCTCGGAGCTGCCTTGAACAGCTTGCGCAATACTAGGTGGGCAATAAAAGCCACCATATACTTGGGTAGTGTGCACAACGACACGTTTAAAGCTTTCAAACAATTTCGCCTCGGGTGCAACGGGCATCCCCCAAAACTGGGCTAAATCTTGTTGATCAGTCAGGCCCGGCAAGTTGTATTGCGGGTCACCTAGGCACAGCGTGGGGCAACCTTGTTCAAGCGCCACATAGCCCACGGTACTGTTAAGCGTGATGGTGCCCTGCGCATGTTTCACCAAACTTGCTAGATCACCCGATTCTAAATAGATGACGCGCTCTTTAAGACCGTATTGATGAACTAAATTTAAAACCACACGGTCGTAATGCTCCCACCCGGTGTCTAGCGGATGATTTTTGATCACGAGCTTCGTGTGCGACGGTGCGTGCTGCGCAAAGGACTGCACCACGTGCTTCAGCAGCAACTGCATCGTGTGAAAGCGCGTGTGATCACGCACCTGCGAATCACTATTGAGTTGCAAGGGTATAAAAAAATATGGCGTGCCTTGTTTCATTAAGGTTTGGATCGTATCGTTGTTCTGTGTTGCCACGCGCTTTAATAAGCGGCTGCGTTGCAGATACCCTGCATATTCAACGACGGGGCTCATGACCAGATGAGTGCGATACTTTGCAAACAACACTCGATTCAACACACCCGAGGCTTGATACGCAACGTCGTGCAGCGCACGCAACCAAAGTGGCGAATTAAAACCCTGACAGGAATTCAGTGCAGGTAAGTGCAGCCCAGCGCGTATAAACCACTCTGGCGAACGCGGCAACTGCGAACGTGCATTGACGCCCTCGCGCTCAAGCGTGATCAGGTTGGGCCTGAAATAGCCCTCTTCAAACACGTGATTACGCACGTCATTGAGCCGGCCCTGCTCGAGTGCTGCGACATGCACCGGCCGCCTGTCACCAAACACGACTTGGTCGGTGATGCCATGCTGCGTGTAAAGTTTATTTAAAAAACCGGGCAACGCGCTCAAGTCTTGGCGAAACCAGTTTGATGCGCGTGGCATCCAATAGCTCACGTCACCAACGTTAAAGTTCACCTTGTGAACGCGGTGTCCTTGTTGTGTCAGGGCCGTGGCCAAACGTGCGAAAAACGGTGAAGTTACACCCTGCAAAAACAAGAAGCTGCGTGTGTTGCCATCCATGCTTAGGCGACGCGACGCAAATCCGCTAACGGCAGCTTGAGTTTGCTGACCTGATTCAAGACTTCGATTAAGACCATCGCTCGCATTTCGCCATCACTCATTTGAAACGTGGCGTTTAAGCCGGCAAAGGGCCCTTGCGCAATCAGCACTTGATCTCCCGCTTTAAATAATGGGGTGACCTCATCAGCGATACTGAGCTCGCGCTGCTTAAAAAGGTGTATCAAGGCTGAGTCAACGCGGGCCGGTTCATTGCCAAACACAACCAATTTAGACACGCCTAAGGTCGAGCGAATGGGGCCCCAACTTTTGCCTGACAAATTAGTGTCTAGCTGGATAAAGAGATAGCGCGAAAACAAGGGTTCGGCCTGTGTCACCACGGCCGCCCGCCTCACGACTTATTTCTTATGCATGGGCAAAAAGCACTCGTAACCCTGATTGGTCAGGTTGAGTAATGCCCGCCCCTCTTGTTTGGGTTTGGTGTGCACCACATACCACCAACTACGGGTTTCCGTATCCACTCATTGCTGCCTTGCTTCAGTTCAAGTTGATATTGTGGAGTAGAAATGCATCAAAATGACAATCAAAAACCCGTTTTCTGCTCGTTTTGTTGTGGGAGAATCAGTTTTTGCAGATTTGGGATTTTGTTTGCGCATTATGGGCAGCTTTGCCACAAATCCAGACCAGAACGGTGTAGCCTAATCCCCTTACAACGTCTTGCACTTATTTCTTCTACCTTTACATTTTTTCTGTGAGAACTCTGTGAAACACACTTTTAAGACAGCCCTAATAACGTCTGCCCTTGGTATCGCAATGCATGTCCAAAGCGTTCAAGCGCAAGTGGTGTATTGCACAAGCCCGGGCATTCCGGTTCGTTGCGTGGCGCGCCCTGTCGATGTTGGTGCGCCGGGGGTTGGCGTTCTGCCGGGCGCGGGCGTTGGTGCGCCCGGGGTCGGGGTTGCGCCGGGGGTCGGGGTTGGTGCACCAGGGGTTGGCGCAGCCCCCGGTGTTGGTGCGGGTCGCCCAGGCGTTGGGCGCGGTGGCGTTGGGGTTGATCGTGACGGTGCCGATGGGCCAGGCTCAGGCCCAAATCGCGGCGGCCCAGTTAACCGTGGTGGCGCACGCTAGGTCACGCATGCTGTGTAGACGACTTGTTGTAGGCGAGTCGCCTTGTCACGCTGGGGTCCTGCCTCACTGAGGTCACTAGGCGGCTAACGCTTCAGCACACGCGACGCCGCCTTTAAGATCAAAGTTGAGATCACCTCGTTTCGGGGCTCTTTGAAATGCTCAGCCAACGCATCAAGCGCGCTTGACACGTCACGATCCAAAATCATTTCAACCCGCTTTGCGCCCGCTTCAAGGCGCTTTCGCCGATGCTCGGCGGTACGTTCAACGGCCGAAATTGGCGTCTGTAGCCGCGGACGCCCTCGTCTGGATAAGCCTGGCAAAAAAGCTTGACCAGCCAACGCTGCGGCACTTGGCAAGGGTTGAGTTTTATTTGCTTGCGTTTTTTTCGCTTGAGTTTTAGTCGGCTGGCGCTTCTTTGGCTTTGGCTCGTTTGCCTGTAAAGCTGATGCCAGTTGAGTGTCTGCTTGTGCCTGGGCGGCATCAGCAGCAACTTGCGGTGCCAACATCAACTCAGGCAACTCAAGATCTAAGTCACCAAACAATGACTGGGGAACTGGGGTAATCTTTGGCTTATTCATTGCCAGCTTATTATAATTAACCGGATATTAATTATAGCTTAACAAGGAAAATTCTTTGTTTTTGATAAAAAAACCGGATCGATTTATTTCATCGGTGAAAAACTTAACTAAAGCAAGAGCGATTGAAATTAAGCTGGATCAGTCTGATCGCCTTCGCCCAATTCTCGTTGCAACATCGCCGTATCGCGCCAGGCGCCAAACTTATAGCCAACTGACTTGAAGGTGCCTGCAAGCGTAAAACCGTGGCGTTCGTGCAAACCAACCGAAGGCGGGCTCGCATCCCCCACCACCGCCATTAACTGTCGGTATCCCTTCGCTGTACAAATCTTGATGATTTCAGCCAAAAGCAGGCTTCCGATCCCCTGCCCGGCCAAACCTTCTTTCACGTACACAGAATCTTCAACTGTAAACCGATACGCGGGGCGTGGACGATAAAGCGTGACATACGCATAGCCCACCACAAGGCCATTTTGTTCGGCCACTAGGTACGGCAAATCTTTAGCCACGACATCCGCACGACGCTGACGCATTTCGTCAAGGGTGGGCGGTGTCAGTTCAAACGACGCAGTGCCATGCAACACATGGTGCGCGTAAATCGCTTGAATGGTCGCGACGTCGGCTTCAACGCTATCGCGAATGAGCACTGTGGATTGAGTGTCTGACATTTTGAAGACGCTTGTTACAGATAAGAAGCTATGCTGCTTTCTTGATTGGTTTAGAACTCCCACCAGCATTCTTTGCCAGGGAGAGAGATTTTTTCTTTTGTGATGCCGCACGCGCACTCACAATCGATTTGAGTTCTGCAGTTGCAAAACGCTGCAGAGCATCTCGCATGAGTGGCTGATAGCCCAAGCCGTGATGCTCGCCAATCACTTTAAAAGCAGCGATTAGCTCTTTATTCAAACGAATCGAGATCATCTGTAAACCAAGCGAGTCATCAATTTCCAACGCAAGCTCAGGCTGAGTACGCTTTGCAAATTTAATATCGCAACCAAGATCGCGTGAATCCCACGCTTGCGCAGTACCCAATATTTTTTTAACTTTCGTCACTGCCGTGTTTTTCATAAAAATGTTTTATTTTCCAAGCTCATCGTAAATGACAATCTCGCAATCATTTGCCTCATACGCAGACTTAATATGCACGTTGCCATGCAGAACCAAAAAAACGATTTTTAATAGGCGCTCGGAGTTAGTCTTTGAGACAAACCAAAGCGTCGGCGGATCGGTTTGATGATCTTCTGGCGTATCTACAAGGTAAACACCACAACGATTTTCAAAGCATTGCTCCACTTCACGGCGAGTAACTTGGTGCTTGTCTTTAAGTTTTTCTAGGATGTTTGGGCAGATGATTAAGGTACGCAAAGTGTATATACAAACAAAGAAACAGTCAAACAGAGAGAGCTAAAACTCAGGTCAGCCAAAGTTACAAAACACTAAATCTTTGGCTGTTGAAGATCAACATTTAAAAGAAAAATTTTAACCGCCTACCCTGAGTAAATCTGTAACTATTACCTAGTACATTTGTAAATTCTATTGCTAAATCAAACCGTCCGATAGCGTACCTAAGCCTACCATTCGCTCAACATCCCCCCTTCTGCTCAGGCTCAATAATTGCCCAATCAATCTTGATCGGCCTAATTTTTTTGTAGCGGTTCCAGTAGATCTCAAACGAACCCTGCTTTGTCGCACGGTCAATAAATGACTGCATGTCAGGGCTGATTTGATTACGCATCTCTTCAAGGTCGAGCACAACGAGTGCGCCGCAGCGTTTGATAAGATCGGGCGTGACGGCTTTAGTTTGGCTGTACAGACCATAGGGCAGCACCAGCGGTTGATACTTCGACACCACCGACACCGTACCTGCTGTCCATGTTTCACCAATTACGATTTTTAAAGGCCCGAGCTTCTGCTCATCCCAGATTTTATCGAGCGCGCTTGCTAAAGGCTTAGCTGGATAATTGGCGCGCGCGGTTTTACCGAGCACATCTGCAATCACGCCGTAGTAAAGCGCCATGCCAACGCCCATCAAGATGTTCAACGTCAGCCCGACGGTGAGCACGCGGGTTAGCGTTACCTTTGCATCAAGCGCAGGCACCCAGCGCAAGGCATACAAACCTAGCAGCACAAAAAATGCCGTGGCCCAGTTGGCATTGAGGGTGATAAATACCGTGCCAAGCAACGACGTCAAAATCACGGGGCCAAGCGCCGCAAAGCTGATAAAGCGCCATTCGGCATTTTGATTCATTGGGGTCGCAGAGACTGGATTTTGTGCTTTCTCTTTAAAACCAAATTTCAGCACAATTATGGCCAGTAACAAGGGCGAAAGCTTGCCCGCCTGGCTGGCTAAAAAGCTCAGCACGCGCATCAAATGATTCACCTCGCCCGCAACCTGCTTTTTCATGTATTGCAAGGTTGGCGCATTTTCGCGCAGCATCCATTCGATATGCGGGATCAACGCGATACCACCTGCAATCACCGCCACAATGATGCCCACGATTGCATAGCGGTTGCGACTGCGAACATCTTGCAGCAACCAGACCCCCATCACCGCAAACCAAATGCCCGCGCTATATTTGGTGAGTAAACACACGGCGGCAGCCACGCCTACCAACGCCCAGCGCCACCATTGCGGCTGTCGTACCGCAAGCAATAACGCCCACACAAATAAAGCGGTTGGCAATAACTGAAGTAAGTTAGAGCTCACCTGCAGGCCGTTAATGTTGTGATACACAATCAGGCTGGTAAACACCACGGCCATGAAGGCGCGCGCGGGGCTCACGCACAGCAGGCTGATACGCCACACAACAAGCAACATCAACGCGACGTTGACTTGCATCGTATCGAGCGCGACCGACTGGGAGGAGAGTTTTTTTGCCCAGAATCCAAGCACCTGTATGAATTACAAAATAACGAAAGTTACCATTATCGTCGACGAGAATATTATCTATCGATCCGACTTTTTCGTTATTACTGTAGAGATCGAAACCGATAATATCTTGGTTG
>CALFXX010000095.1 GCA_937952975.1 uncultured Alcaligenaceae bacterium | reverse complement strand
CAGATCAGAATCCATTTCACGGACAACTCGACTCGATAGACGTACGCGAAATCCAGTGAAGAATCGGTAACGGTGGTTAGCCCTTTCCTGTACAAACTCATTCAATAAAACCCGCCAAGGCTATGTGCGTAAGCATATCCTCAAACCGGCGGGTTACTTTTTTGTGAAATCGGATTTTGCAGTGAGCGCACCCCGGTAACAGCTAAACGGCCGTTCGTGAAACTCCCTACTTCTTAAGAGCAACAGGCAGCTCAACTTCATCAAAAGGTTTTCCACGAATCTAGTGGTAAGCCAGCGGCCTCAATGTCTGCGCTGTAGGCAGCCGTAAATTCGGCATACTCAACTTGCCAACGCCGATTTCGTTCTAACCGGGCGAGTTCTCGCAAAAATATCTCACATTCCTTTGACATGTTTATTCTCAATTTATTTGCTTCGGGGCGGTCTTTGGTCCGCATTAGCCCCCCCTTTAAGGCCAGCTGCGCCCATTTACTTAAAAGATCGCAAGAACATAGAGATAGAAAGGCCAAAGACAAAGCTTAGGGCCATGATCGCGAACAAGCCCAAAATCCAAAGAACATATTTATGCGAACTTTTTAGTACGGCGACGTCAACATACAAGTCAGAAGATTTAGCTCTGCAAGCATTAAATATCGGCCTCCATCCTAGCTTTTAGATCTTCGATCTGCGCTGTTAGTTTGATTTCAAGCTGGCTAGTCTTGGCCTCAAGACGATCTGTCTGAGACAGAGAATTAAACGTACTCATTGCGCATCCTTCAAAATTGAATCTCCGTATTAAACCGCCCTCACGCCTCTACTGTGAGGCGGCGCAAAGTCAAACGCAATAGCTTGGGTCTAACTCTTACAAACACTTACAACAACCCAATCTAAATGACTACAAAACGATCCTAATCGTCTGTCAACAAAGCAAGCCAAACCGTGCCATCACAACCAAAATCGGTCATAATCCTACTCAAACAACATGAATACGAGACTAGCCTTGAAAATCACCGCAATCACTGCAATTCCCCTGTCCTTTCGCCTGGACCAGGGCAAGACCGTCACAATGGGGATTGGCAGCACCACCAAGCGCGACACGATTATTGTGCGTGTTGAAACTTCTGAAGGCATAACCGGTTATGGTGAAGCCCACCCTGGGCGCAGCCCTGGCGCCGTGGTCAGCCTGATTCACAATACGCTCGCCCCCATGCTGATCGGCATGAGCGCCACTGATGTCATTGGCGTTTGGAAGCGCGTGCACCGTATGCAGCTTTCAAGCCACGGGGTAGGTTCTGGCGCCTCACTGGGCTTATCGGGCATCGACATGGCGCTTTGGGATATCAGGGGTAAAGCCGCCAATATGCCCTTGTACGAATTGCTGGGCGGCAGCAAGCGCCGCTTGCCTGCCTACGCTGGAGGTATTTCTTTAGGCTATCAACCCAAAGAGTCTTTGGCTGAAGAGGCCCAAGAGTATGTCGCGCGTGGATACAAAGCGATCAAGCTCAGACTGGGCGACAGCGCGAAGGCGGATATTGAGCGTGTACTGCACGTGCGCAAAGTATTGGGCGACGACATTGATATTTTGACTGACGCCAACACTGCCTATACCCTAGCTGACGTACGACGCGTATTACCCGTGCTGGCAGAGATCAAAGCAGGCTGGCTTGAAGAACCGTTCGCCTGTAACGATTTCTCATCGTACCGCGAGGCGGCAAAAATCACCCCTCTCGTACCGATTGCTGTAGGCGAAAACCATTACGGCCGCTTTGAGTTCGCGCAATTACGCGAAGCTGGAGCGGTACAAATCTGGCAACCTGATTTATCAAAATGCGGCGGCATCACCGAGGGGCTCGCCATTGCGGCGATGGCTTCAGCGTACCGCATCCCCATGCACACACACAGCTCAGCCACTGGCATCAACCATGCCGCCACCATTCACTTTATGGCTGCGATTGAAAATTCGGGCTACTTTGAGGCTTGCGTGTCGCACTTCAATCCTTTACGCGATATGTTTGGCACCACCTTTGAGATTGGCGCAGATGGTTGCGTTGAACCTCTACACAAGCCAGGGATCGGACTTGAGATTGACGAGGGCTTGTTTGCCAAGTATCCGCTGATTGATGGGCCCGGCTATGTCGTGAAATTTTAGGTCGGTAACAAAGAAAGCGCGCGACGCGCTCACGCTCAATCCACACGAAATAGTGCAACGCAGTGACATTAGATTGACGTCTAACAACTACAACAATACTTCTCTCATTACCCGGGGGCATCATGTTTAAAACTGTTGCAAAACTTTTCGCACTTCTCATTGCTGCTCTTGCAATGATGGCCACAGCACATGCGCAGACGTTTCCAGAACGCTCAGTCAAAATCGTTGTGCCCTACCCTCCAGGCGCCTTTAACGATTCGCTTGCTCGCATGTCAAGCGAGAAGCTCACCAAGCTTTGGAATCAAACCGTAGTGGTTGAAAACAAGCCTGGCGGCAACACCACGATTGGCAATAACTATGTGGCGAAGTCGCCTGCGGATGGCTATACGATTTTGATCACGCCCTTACCCTTCTCGGCACTGCCAGCGCTTTACGGTAAGAAACTACCGTACGATGCGCTCGGCGATTTTCAGGCACTTATTTTGGCTGGTATCGCAAACAATGTACTGGCCACACGTAAAGACCTAGGCATTAAAAACGTCAATGAGTTGATTGCCTACGCCAAAAAGAATCCAGGAAAACTCAACTACGGTTCAACGGGGTCGGGCTCGTCAAACCATCTGTCGATGGAACTTCTGATGAGTATGACAGGCATCAAACTCACGCATGTACCCTACAAGGGTAGCGCCCCCGCGGTGGCAGCGCTCATGGCGGGTGAAATCGACGTACTCTTTGACAACATCCCAAATATTATTGGTCAAATCAAAGCGGGCACTGTCACAGCGATTGCTGTCACCGGCTTAAAGCCTTCTTCTCTGTTGCCGGGCGTGCCGACAGTGGCAGACTCTGGCGCACCAGGATTTGAAGTGAACGTTTGGTTTGGCTTACAAATGCCTGCAGGAACCCCAAAAGCAATTGTGGACCAGGTCAATCGTCAATTAGCAACCATTTATCGTGAGCCCGATATTACAAAGCGCTTTAATGATGCCGGCGTAGAGGTTGTAGCCGGCACGCCCGAAGAATTTAGTGCACTACTCAAAAGCGAAGTCGCCAAATGGGGCAAGGTTGTGCAAGACGCGAACGTAAAAATTGAGTGATACCGTACCTATGAAAATTCAAGATGTCACCCTCACCCTCTTTAGCTGGGACGATATCCCCGCAACGAGTTACGGCGCACACACGGGGCGTTTCTCAGGCGGCAGTAAGCTAGGCTTGCTCGCCATCACCACCGATCAAGGGATTACCGGTCACGCTTTTTTAGGGTCAGCGTTTTATCCGGCCGACATGGATGGCGCAAGCTTAATCAAGTATCTTAAACCGATTTTGCTTAATCAAAATCCGCTTGATCGTGAACGGCTCTATAAGGCTATGTGGAAGCGGGTGCGCACTACGACTGCGCGCGCCATCGGTGCGATGGACGTCGCGCTGTGGGATATCGCCGGAAAGATCGCTGGCCTACCTATTCATCAGTTACTCGGCTCGTACCGTGATCGTATCCCGGCCTACATCAGTTCGGCTGTCTTAGCGACACCTGAGGCGTATGCCGAAGAAGCGCAACACTACAAGTCACTAAACATGGCGGCTTACAAAATTCATCCACCACAAGTCTGGCGAGATGACATCAAGGTCTGTGAGGCCGTGCGCAAAGCAGTTGGAGACGACTACACGTTGATGCTCGATTCGGTATGGAGTTATGACTACCCTGCTGCCTTACGCGTTGGTCAGGCGATCGAAGCGCTTGGCTTTTATTGGTATGAAGACCCGTTAGCTGATGCTGACATCTACAACTATCTTGAGTTAAAAAAGCATCTCAGCATACCGATCATGGCTACCGAGTATCCCGCAGGCGGTTTGGATTCATACGCACCTTGGATCAAAGAACGTGCGACTGATTTTTTGAGGGGCGATGTTGCAGTGAAGGGTGGCATCACCACGCTGATCAAAACCGCCCATTTGGCCGAGGCCTTTCATTTAAATTACGAAGTGCACCACGGCGGTAATTCACTGAATAATTTTGCGAACCTTCATGTGATCATGGCGCTTCAAAATACTGAACTCTTTGAAGTGCTCTTGCCGGCAGAGTCTCAAAAATACGGGCTTCTGCAGGATATCGAAATCGATGCGCAAGGCATGATTCACGCACCAATGGCCCCTGGCCTTGGCGCGCAAATCGATTTTGAATTGATCAAGCGAAAGACGCTGGGCGTACTGACCTGATTAATAACCAAACGGCGACGGAAATGGTCGCCCAAAAGGCCGACCTGCGCGAATGGTTTGCACAGGCTCTAAGCTGTACAAACCAGCGCGAGTATTGCCACGGGTATCTAACCAGGTAACTGGCTTCTCAACATAATTAAAGATCGCCACATCACCAGAGGCACCTGTCTTCAAAGTGCCCAGCAAGGGTTCGCGATTGATGATGGCAGCGGGGCGATTGGTGGCCATCGCAATCACTTGGTTCAAATTAAACCCAAGCGTTAAAAACTTGCTCATGACATTAGGTAGGAAGGGGATGCTCGGCGAGTTGCCACTGTAAGCATGCAAATCGCTCGAGATGGTGTCAGGAGTCAGCCCTTGTTCCATAGCGGGTTCAGCAATTGTGAAATCGAAGCTGCCACCGCCGTGGCCGACATCAATGATGACGCCGCGTTTCTTTGCCTCAAGCGCTGCGGCAATCAATTTACCGTTTTGCACGGTATTGTTGCCCGCACCGCTGTAGGCATGCGTCAGGATATCACCCGGACGCAACAGATCAAGCAACTTACCCAAGTCTCCGGGCGCATTGCCGATATGACACATCACTCGCGCGCCTTTTACACCCGAGCGTTCAGCGGCTTCGCGAGCGCGGCGTAAAGGTTCGATCCCGTTTTCGCCAACAACGTCGAGTGATTCACGTACTTTCATACCCAGTGTGATATCTGGATTTTCGTTTAAGACACGTGCAGCAAGATCAATATTGGCGTATTCGAGATTTTTCATTTCGCCTACCGGAAACCCCGCTAAGCCAATCGAAGAAATATGAATAAAGGCATACATGCGACTGCGCGCTTGCGCCTGAATGTAATGCTTAAATGCTGAAAAATTATTTGCACCCGCGTCGCCGGCACTGACAAATGTAGTTGTCGCAGTGAACTGGGCGAGCTCGTCAGCAGGCAAACCAATGGCAGAGGCTTGAGGGTAAACATGCGCATGCAAATCCACCAACCCCGGGGTCACGATCTTGCCAACCGCATCAATCTTTTGGGCAGCAAGTTTGGGATCTATCCCGGTTTGAATCAATGCCACTCGGCCATTTTTAAGGGCAACGTCTGCCACCTTATCAATATTTTGCGATGGGTCGATCACTCGACCACCAAAGATCACTAGGTCGAATCCTCCGGCCGCAGCGAGCCCTTGCTGCGCGACGGCATCACTCAATGCCCAAGTCGGCAAACCTAATCCTAACGAGCCCTGCAATAGTCGACGACGATTGTTGTTCATCTTGTTCTCCTGTTGTGGTTTTGTTTTTCTACTTTTTTGCTTTCTTAGTTTTTTTGTTTTCTTAGTTTTTTTGTTTTTGCAGTTCTATCATTTTTACTGCGTCGCTTCATACTGACGCCAGACGCAGGCGCCTTTTGCCGCCTTATCCAAGGCGGCAAGGTATTTTTCGTGCGCCAGCAAATCGTCAGCACTCGGCAAAATCACGGGCAAATTTAACGCCTCAAGGCGCTGCTCGTTTGCCGCTACGCTGGCTGTTTCTGGCACATCAAAGTTATCGATCATTAAACTGTCTTGACCACGCGTCATGGCAAGCCACACTTCAGCGAGCAGTCGCGAATCTAACAGCGCGCCGTGTAATTGACGGTGTGCGTTCGACACGCCATAACGGTCACACAAGGCATCTAATGAATTACGTTTACCCGGGTGCAAGGTTTTTGCGTGTGCGAGCGAGTCGGTGACACCCGAGCAAAAATTTGTAACGGGTTCACGCCCGATTCGCGCGAGTTCGGCATTTAAAAACTTTACGTCGAAAGGCGCGTTATGAATAATAAGTTCGGCATCCGCAATAAAGGCCAGAAACTCGTCAACCTGCTCTTCAAAACGCGGCTTACTCGACAAAAAATCTGTGGTCAGGCCGTGCACCTCAAGTGCTCCGGCATCGCTATCGCGGTCGGGATTCAGATAGGTATGAAAATCACGCCCTGTGATGCCACGATTCAAGACCTCAACCGCGCCAATCTCAACAATACGATGCCCATAGGCAGGATCAAGGCCTGTCGTTTCAGTATCGAGAATAATCCAGCGCATATTGTGGGCAACCTACATAGGGTGAAGTGAAGCAATGACGGAATCATACGATATCACCACGTGCGCGGTGTGAACTTACATACGGGATCGCGCATCCTCGACGCCACGGTTTGCCAGCAGGTCGGCGCGCTCGTTTCCGGGGTCTCCGGCGTGTCCTTTGACCCAACGCCAGGTAATGTCATGCTGAGCGACTAAGCCATCTAACAAGACCCACAGGTCTGCATTTTTGACTGGTTTTTTGTCGGCAGTGCGCCAAGCCCGCTGCTTCCAGCCGTGAATCCACTCGGTCATTCCCTTCATGACGTATTGCGAGTCGATATGCAAAGTGACCTTGCACGGGCGCGTCAACGCGCGTAAGGCCTCAATCACCGCCATCATTTCCATGCGATTGTTCGTCGTTAAGGGCTCGCCCCCGTGCAGCGTTTTTTCAACGCTACCGCGCTTTAACAAAACGCCCCAACCGCCAGGGCCCGGATTGCCTTTGCATGCGCCATCAGTCCAAATTTCTACAGTCTCTTCAGTTTGCATAACGTGCTTTCAATATGTGTGGGGTTGCCATCCTACAGGATGCGTTTTCTGACTGCGCCAGCCGTTTGACGCGCGCCTTTGCGCAAGGGTGCGGTATTTTTCCAGCGCGGGGCAATCAACCGCATGCCGGCCACACGCTTGACGGCTGAAACAACATAAACAGCGCCGCATACCGGCCACCAACGATTGCCGGCGGCCTCGGCAAATTCAAAGCGATTGAGCCACTTTTGTGAACGCAGCGGTGGCACGTAGCAGCCAAAGTGACCTAACTCTATTTCGAACGATAGCAATTTGAGCCAGTCTTTTAAACGAGGCAATGACACTTGGGCATGAGCCGGCTGCGGCAGCCACGGGGCCAAATAAGGCATGCGGTGGCGCACCCCCCAGAGGCTCCAGGGGTTGAATCCCGAAATAACGACTCGCCCCTCGGGGACCAGAACGCGCTCAACCTCGCGTAACACCTGATGAGGGTGAGCGCTTGCTTCTAAACCGTGCGGCAAAACCAAGAGATCTACACTTTGTGAATCAAACGGTAGATATTCTGGCTCGGCCAACACCACACCTGCCCAATCAGCCATCGGCGATACCGGCGACTCAGCCCCTACATAGGCTTTAAAAGGCATCCGGTTTGCGCGCAAGAGGTCGACATGAGGGAGCCCTAGCTGCAAAGCGTGGTAGCCAAACACATTGGCGACCATCTTATCAAAGCAAGTTTGCTCAAAGCGTTGGACGTACTGGCCGGGTTCGCTTTGTCGCCACTGCTCAAAGTCTACAATAGGGGATTGTCGTATGGACACGGGTTCTCAAAAAATGAATAAAACTCAGCACCAACCTGACTTCGTGCAGCCATGCCCGGGCATCTCTCCGATCTCAGCGTTTAGCGACAACTATATCTGGTTGATCTCAAACGGTCGCCAAGCGGTGGTCGTTGATCCCGGTCAAGCTGAGCCGGTGTTGCAAGCCCTGAAAGACCAACAACTCTCGCTCAGTGCTATTTTACTCACCCATCACCATCAAGACCATGTCGGTGGGGTCACCGAACTGGTTGCCGAGACCGGTGCTCAGGTCTGGGGGCCTGCCGGCGAGGTACTGCCGGTTTGCGACACCACTCTCGTAGAGGGCGACACCTTCGAGGATGCTGCGCTTCAACTCAATCTGTCAGTTTTAGACATTCCTGGCCATACCGCAGGTCATATTGCATTTTTTGGTACTTTTGGCACCACCCCTGTTTTGTTTTGTGGCGATACACTGTTTGCAGCAGGTTGTGGACGAGTGTTTGAAGGAACCCCCGCCCAGATGGCTGCGTCACTGGCAAAACTGGCGGCGCTGCCTGTAGATTCGCGTGTCTATTGTGCGCACGAATACACACTATCAAACATGCGCTGGGCCTGCGCAGTTGAACCTGACAACACTTCCCTGCAACATTGGCACGAACACGCCAGTGAGCAACGGCGCTTGAACCAGCCTACCCTCCCCAGCTCTATCGAACTCGAGCTGGCCTGTAACCCGTTTTTGCGTGCGCGGCAGCCCAGTGTTGTACAAGCCGCCACTGACTGGGCGCAACGCGAACTGACCACTCCGGTTGAGGTGTTCGCAGCACTCAGAGAGTGGAAAAACAATTTCCGTTGAGTACCATGCATTTTTTTCGTCTGCTGTGCATACTCAGTCTGCTGACTCTGGTTGGCTGCGCCGGACTCGATCAAAAAGGCCGTTACGTTGCCGAGGATACTTCGCGCAC
Source organism: uncultured Alcaligenaceae bacterium (assembly GCA_937952975.1). GTDB lineage: Bacteria > Pseudomonadota > Gammaproteobacteria > Burkholderiales > Burkholderiaceae_B > Zwartia. The sequence continues at coordinate 56,136 of CALFXX010000095.1, read as the reverse complement.
GATTGACTTGACGATCCCACCGCTCGACGCCTGGGAGCGCATCCGTCGTGGCTTTGCAATCCCTAACCTCAACACCCCCCTATCGGCCAAATGGACAGCCTATTACGCGTCGCACCCTGAAGCGATGCAACGCATGGCCGAACGAGCTGGTAAATACTTGTATTACATCGTTGACGAAATCAACCGACGTGGCCTGCCCACAGAGCTCGCCTTACTACCGTTTGTCGAAAGCGCCTATAACCCCGTCGCCTATTCAAGCGCCCGAGCCTCGGGGCTCTGGCAATTCATCCCAAGTACTGGTACCCAATTCAAGCTTAAACAAGATTGGTGGCACGACCAGCGACGCGACCCGATAGCCTCGACCAACGCAGCCCTCGACTACCTCGAGTACCTGTTTGAGTTTCAAGGCGACTGGTATCTGGCGCTTGCCTCGTACAACTGGGGCGAAGGCTCGGTCAAACGTGCCGTAACGCGCAATATGGCGATAGGCAAACCGACCGATTATCTCTCGCTCAGTATGCCCAACGAAACGCTCAATTACGTGCCAAAGCTCCAAGCAATTAAAAATATCGTAGCCGACCCCGAGCGCTATGCAGTGGTCTTACCTCAGGTCGATAACAGCCCTTATTTTGTTGCGGTGCAAAAGAAAGTCAATATCGACTTTAAGGTCGCGGCACAGTTGGCTGAAATGCCAATTGATGATTTTCACGCGCTAAACCCCTCGTTTAATCAGCCGGTGATCTCAGCTCAAGAAGAGCACTCTGTGATTCTGCCTCGCAACAAGGTTGACATTTTTAATGCCAATTTGCTGCAGTACAAGGGTGAACTCTCGTCCTGGAAAACTTACGAAGCCCAACAAGGCGAAACCTTTAGCTCAATTGCAGCCAAGTTTGGCGTCACTGAGGCCCGGTTACGCCAGGCAAACCGCATCGAGCCTAATGCCCGGGTAGCAGCTGACCAAATCGTCATCATCCCAGGCCCAGGAGGCCAGGGCATTGAACTTGCTCCGGCGAGCGCCTCAGGAGTCCCGCAAGTTGCCGGACGGCAACCCAGTGCGACCGCAAGCCAACAAGTCCGGATTCATGTTGTACGCAAGGGCGAATCCCTCGAATCCATCGCCCGCCAATACAATACGACCATCGTAAACTTGCGAGCACTCAACAGTCTTAAAACGGATAGCGTGCAAGTCGGCGCTAAACTGCGCGTTCCCGGTACGGGCAATCGCAGCTAATGCCTCACCCGCTTTAGCAGATCCGATTCGTTGACCTTTTTATTTCTAGGATTTTTATGGGCTTTCTTTCTGGCAAACGCATTTTAATAACAGGCGTCATCTCTAACCGGTCGATTGCCTATGGCATTGCCAAGGCCTGCCACGAGCAAGGGGCTGAACTTGCCTTCACCTACGTTGGCGAACGCTTTGAAGAACGAGTTAAAGAATTTGCAGCTGATTTTGGCAGCAGCATTGTGTTGCCCTGTGACGTCGCCGAAGATAGTCAAATCGAAGCCACTTTTACTGAGCTCGCCAAACACTGGGATGGATTAGATGGTCTGGTGCACTCAATCGGCTTTGCGCCACGCGAAGCGATTGCTGGTGAATTTTTAGATGGCCTTTCGCGCGAAGCATTTCGAATTGCGCATGATATTTCAGCCTATAGCTTTCCAGCATTAGCGAAGGCCGCACGGCCGATGATGCAAGGGCGCAATGGCGCACTGATCACCCTCACCTACTTGGGTGCCGAGCGTGTGCTCGCCAACTACAACACCATGGGCTTGGCTAAAGCCTCACTCGAGGCCTCGGTGCGCTACCTCGCCGCCAATCTTGGGCCCGAGGGCATTCGGGCCAACGGCATTTCAGCAGGGCCCATCAAAACACTCGCAGCAAGTGGCATTAAAGATTTTTCAAGCATTCTGAAATTTGTCGAAGCGAATGCGCCCTTGCGTCGTAACGTCACCACCGAACAGGTGGGCAACGTGGCGGCATTCTTATTATCGGATTTAGCCGCGGGCGTGACGGGCGAAATCCTACATGTCGACTCAGGCTTTTCAAATATTGTGGCGGGGCTGACCGAATAAAGCTTGGTTGCCTTGGCTGAGTTTTATTACCGAGACGAAAAGCCGATATTTTCTTCCGCAAGACAAAAAAGATCGCCTTACTCAGTTAAAAAAAGCCGCTTACGCGGCTTTTTTTAACTGAGTGCGCGGAAAGCCTCGGCTTTTAGGGCGGGGAGAATATCAAACTCCGAGATACGCCTTACGCACAAACGGATCGGCCAACAGTTCAGCACCCTTTCCGGTGCGCACAATTTCGCCATGTTCAAGCGCATACGCCTGATGCGCTAGCTTGAGCGCCAGACGCGCGTTCTGCTCAACTAGCACAATCGACATGCCAGCATCTCGGTTCAACCGCTCAATCGCCGAGGCGATCTCAGCAACAATCTTAGGTGCAATGCCCAGTGAGGGTTCATCAAGCATCAATAGCCTTGGTCGCGCCATCAGGGCGCGGCTAATCGCCACCATTTGTTGTTCGCCACCCGACAACGAACCTGCAAGCTGAGCACGTCGCTCGTACACACGTGGAAACAGCGCATAAATATCTTTCAACGATCGGTCGATATCGCTACGCGCCTTGACCGAATGCGCACCAACCAGCAAATTATCCAGAACCGTCATTCGACCAAACAGTCGCCTGCCCTCCGGTGACATCGCCAGGCCTCGGGTCACACGCAAGGCAGCCGCCTCGGCGTGCAAATCATTGCCCTCCATACGAATCGATCCTGCGGCCACCTCAACAAGCCCCATGAGCGCCTTCAGGGTTGTACTTTTGCCGGCGCCGTTCGAGCCGATTAACGCGACGATCTGCCCTTCGTGCACCTCAAAACTAATACCGCGCACGGCTTCAAGCGGACCGTACCGCACCGACAAATCTTTTACCTCAAGCATGGGCATAATCGGGCGCTCCGAGGTAGGCTTCGATCACAGCGGGATTTCCTCTGATTTCAGCAGGTGTGCCTTCGGCAATTTTCTCGCCTTGCACCAACACCACAATACGCTCGCAGAGCTCCATCACCAAGGCCATGTGATGCTCAACCAACAACAGCGTCAAACCTTGTTGTTGCAATTGTCTCAGCAGCTTGGCAAGCTCATTGCACTCTTCGTGATTCAAACCGGCCGCAGGCTCATCTAACAACAGAATAGTTGGACGCGCAGCAAGCGCGACTGCGATCCCCAATTTCTTCTGTAAGCCATAGGCTAAAGAACCTGCTGGCACGTTGCGCCAATTTTGCAAATCCACCATCTGCAATATGTTGTCGATCTCGGCCTCAAGCTCAGCAGGTGCGACCATGTGCGTTGTGCGCCCAGCGATTTTCGCTACCGCTGTGCCCGCGATACGGGCAATCATGCCTCGGTAAACGTTTTCGGCAACCGACACCTGCGGGTACGTTGAAGTTGATTGAAAGGTACGCGCCAAGCCGGCAACCACCACCTTGCTAGGTGGGCCGCCCGCGATATCTTTACCCGCAAAGGTAATTGTGCCGGCCGAAGGTGGCATGGTGCCACTAATGACATTGAACGCAGTGGTCTTGCCTGCACCATTAGGGCCGATCAAACCAACGATCTCGCCAGTCGATACCGAGAACGACACGTCATGCAACGCGGCTAAGCCACCAAAATTCTTTGACAGCCCAGCGACACGCAATAGTTCTTGACTCATTGTTTTGCCTTTCTAAAGCCTTTCAACCAGGTCATTAAACTCACCAACCCACCAGGCATAAAGCGAAGAATCAAAATCAGTGCAACACCGTAAAAAATATTCTGCGTCTGCACGGCACCGCGAAAAAGTTCAGGGAGTGGGGTCAACACCACTGCGCCCACCAAGGGTCCCCAGATGGATCGCTGTCCACCGATCACAAACATCGTAATAAATGCGATTGATGCAGAGGTATTAAACGACTCAGGCGAGATATAACCAATGTAACGCGCTAACAAAACGCCACCCAAGCCCGCAAGGCTTGAGCCCAACACAAAAGCGACAAGCTGGATTTTATGGACGCTTAACCCGGTTGACTCTGCCAGTGCAGGATTATCTGAGACTGCGTCGATCGCGTGTCCAAAGTGTGAAGAAAATAATTTCTTCATCAACCAAATTGACAGTAGTGCGACAGCTAACGCTAACCCGTAAAACCTGGGGCGCGTATCAAACACAAAACCCATAATAGCCGCTGGTGCAATGTTGGCAATTCCGTTAGCGCCACCTGTTATCTCAGACCAATCTAACAGCGCCAAGCGGGTGAGCTCACCAAAAGAAAAAGTCACCAGCACAAAATAGACGCCCTTGAGCCTTAAGATGACCCAACCCAACATAAACGATACAAGCGCCGAAAACACCATCCCAGTCAAACCCGCCAGCAGAATATTCCAATCAGCGAGCGTGGCTAACAACACCGAGACATAAGCGCCGATCGCCGCAAACGCCGCATGGCCGAATGAACGCTGTCCGCACCGGCCAATAATTGAGAGGCCATTCACAATCAAAACATTCAAGCAAGTCAGTATCGCCAAGTGCAACACAAAAACGCCCGAGAACCAGGGCCATATTGCAATCACGGCAAGCACAACTAACCAAACCCAATTTTTACGCTCTTTGGGCAACACGTTGCCAAGCATCGTTGTCATGTTACGCGTCTCCTTTGCCCAGAAGGCCCTTAGGTCGCAACACCAACATCGCCATCACCGCCGCAAAAATAAACATATCGGCAGTACTACTATCAAAAAACAGACTCGCATAACTCTCACACAAACCCAGTACAAGGCCGGCGAAGGCGGCACCAGGGATACTGCCCAAGCCCCCCAGCACAACGACGATAAAAGCCTTAAGCAGTGGCGCCGCGCCAACAAAGGGCGACACCGAAAAAATAGGAGCCATTAAGGCGCCAGCGATAGAGGCCAAACCAACGCCAAGCCCGAAGCCAAGTGGGTAGTACACCCGAGCACGAATACCTTGTATTGACGCAATTTCAAAATCTTCAACCACGGCGCGTAGCGCTCGACCAGGTCGTGAATAACGCAAAAAGGCGTACAGCAGTGCAAGCACCAGCAAAGCAAACCCGACAACATATACGCGCGAGTTGGGCACAACAATACCGCCAAGTTGCAAAGTACCCTCGGCAACAGCCGGCATTGAAAGCGGATCAGGCCCAACAATAATCAAGGCAACATTTTGCAAAATCATTGCAAGTCCGACCGTCACAATCATGCCGTTGAGTTCATCACGGCGAAAGGGTTGCAAAATCAACCATTCAAGTAAGGCACCTAGGGCGATCGCACCAAAGAACGTCAGTGCAACCGAGACAAGAAACGGTAGATGAAAAACGCCAGTAAAAAAATAAACCGTTACGGCGCCAAGCATGTAAAACTCGCCATGGGCGAAGTTCACCATTCGCATCACGCCAAACACCAGCGTGAAACCGACAGCCATTAATAAATACAGCAAGCCAATAATCAAACCATTGATCGTTGCCTGCACTAGCAATACGCTCCAGTCCAAACTAGCTCCTTTGGTGATATTTGTTAACGTCGCTAAAAACTACCTAGCGCCCAGTTGCAATATCTCAGCTGCGCTATTGACAGAGATCATATCTAACGATTTTGCTAATAATGATTGGGCGCGTCGATCACCCAAGACTGGCACTACTAACTCAAGAAACTTCGTCGCGAGCTGTTGATCATTCATCGGATTCGTCACGCTACCCGTTGCATCGCGCGTAAAGTGTTCGACTTCACGACCATCACGTAAATGAATTTTTACAACGGCTTGATTATCTTTTAATTCTGAATCTGTCACGACTTCTGCACACTCTTGTAACCGACGAACAGCTGGATCCATGACGCTGTTCAACGTGCCTTGTGCAATTCCAGCGGCGCTATAAACCAGGCTTGCCCCGACCCAGTGATACAAGCTCACTTGAGCATCCAAAACGGTTTCGGGCAATTTTCGCCAGCATAACGTCAGGGCATCTGGGTGTACCCGCAAAGTGATTCTTTCAATGTCTTGATGCGCCAGCTTATGCGTGCGTTGTAGATGCAAGCATGCATCAATCGCTGGATGAACGACGATGCCGCAGGGGTAAGGTTTAAAGGCGTTATTCAAAGACTCGAAACGCTCTCCGAGCTGATCCCGTATCAAGCTCGCATCATGGCCGCCCGTCAACACTTGCAGTAAACCGTTACGACCATCAATAGCAATCGCATTACACGCGTAATCCGCAGCGGCAAGATGCGCCGCCACCACACCGTCACGCGCGGCGAGCCCTGGCACAAAGGTGATGGCCATACTGCCATGCGCGGCACGCAGCCCTCCCGCTTGGCTGGCAGCCAGTCCAAGTGCTGACACCATTTGAGAATGCGTTAAATTCAACAAACGACCCACTGCAGCGGCAGCCCCAATCGCCCCCGACAAGCCAGTCATATACCAACCCATATTGGCGCCACCCGCTTTGATCGCGCAACTGACACGGCACTCAAGTTCAAGACCAATCGCCAAGGCGTTGAGCATCTGTTCGCCGTTCACAGGTCGGTCAACTGACCCGAGCTGATAAGCGGTAGCAAGTATCGCTGAGGCGACGGGTCCGGTCGGATGAGTGATCGTTGAAAGGTGCGTGTCATCATAAGTGTGAGCCGATGCGGCCAAGCTACCGATCAACGCCGCGTCAGACAACGTCGTGCGCTCATAGCGGCCTAAGCTTGGAATTTCACCTGCCCCCATCGACAGTAACCCAGCGACCGCGGCATCCACCGACGGCATCAAAGCACCACCCGTCGCGCAGGCCACAAAATTTACCCAGGCTCGCTGAGTATGCACACGCACATCGTCAGCAAGACTTCCCCAGTTTTGCGCCAGTGCGTAATCCGCCATGCAATGGGTCACTGGATCTGAGAGTGTGTGTGTCATATTCAAGCCATCGTTCATATCTAAAAGTAAAAGGGTGATAGCGTTATTCGCAACCGACTACGGTACAGCGTGCACGAATCACTTCAGCACCATCTTTCACTTCAGCGACAAAGAATGGCGCATTCAATTGATGATTGATGCCATACGTAGCTTTGCCAGTCCAGCCCAAGGTGCCCAAAGCACCTGGAAACCCGCTAATTTGCTCTAAGGCATCACGCACCTTGACCGTATCGGTGACAGTGCCCGCCCTGCGCATGGCCTCAAACAACAAGTTGGTTGCGTCGTAAAAAGCGGGGCTAAAACCATTCATAGCTGACTTGTACTTTGCAGCGTACAAATCAGCATAGGCTTTAATCGAAGGTTGAGCGGGGTCGATCGGTGTATGAACAAACATGCCCTCTGTTGCAGCTTTACCCGCAACGTTAACGATTTCACGGGTCGCTGGGCCACCTGTACGTACGATTTTTCCTTTAAAGCCCATCTCACGCGCTTGTTTAACAATCAACCCTGAAGTGTCAGGTGAATTACCATCAAGCTCAATCGCATCGATACCGCGCGCCATCAAACGTGTTAGCAACGGCACAAAATCAACTCGGTCACGTTCAAAAAATTCTTTTGCAGCTAAGGTAGAACCCGCTTTTTTATAAGCCACCTCTAAGTCTTTTGAAATCGCCTGCCCTGTTTCATCATTTGGGAAAATTGCCCCAACTTTTTTAACTCCAAGTGTTTTCACGATCCACGCAATTTGTGGATCAGACACCTCGCCAGTCGTCACAGGAGGTCGGAAGGTAAACGGCTTTTCTGCACTCAGGGCCTTGGGTGTAAAGCCAAGCGTCATCACAATCATCTTGTTTTTTTCTGTGATGGGCTGAATCGCCAAAACCGACGCAGAACCAACCGGGCCAATCATGTACTGGATCTTGTCTTCAAAGATCATTCGGTTCGCAATGGTCACCGCTTCGTTGGTTTGGTATTTGTCATCGTACGCCACCACCTCAACTTTATATTTTTTTCCAGCAACCTCAAGACCGCCTTGAGCGTTCACAGCATCGGCAGCAAGCTCAGCTGCGTTTTTCATACCCAAACCCCATGCTGCAGCTGGACCTGATAGTGTGACAGAGGCACCAATTTTTAAAGTCTCTTGTGCGAAAACTGTCTGTGTTGCAACGGCACCGAAACAGGCTAACGCAGCTGCGATATATTTAATTTTCATGCTTGTCTCCAACATTGTTTAAATAAAGATTTAGGTCTTGAGAACGTCACACCGTACCAATCAAATTGCAATACTGATGAACCTCGAACTGCCGTGTACCAAAACTCAGTTATGCGTCCTGAATTCTCTTGAGTACAGGTAATAAGTATTGGCGAAATTGCGCTGGGTTTTCGCTCATCGGAAAATGGCCCACCTCGCGCATGACGGTCACTTCAGCGCCCGGGATCGACTCGGCTGTGCGCAGCGTATCTTCTGGAGTGCAAGAAAAGTCGTATTCGCCCGTTAACAAATAAAGCGGACACAAGTCGGTGCGAATGCCCGTCAGTTTGCCTCGAAGATCGCTATCAACCCGATAGAAATATAGATCGCCCTTAAAAATACCAGGGCCTCCTTGCATATATTGCCAAAGCGTCTCATGCCGATGCACGGCTGGTGACTGCGGCGCAACGAGGCCCGACACCAGTGCTGCACAGACTTCACCGCCATGAACGTCACCGCGATGCAACCACGAGGTGTCATACCAAGGCTGCTGATGATCAGCCGCTTCAACCCCAATCAAAGCTCGAAACTTATCTGAATGCAGGTGCGCCAATTGCAAGACGATTCGCCCACCGATAGAGCAGCCAATCACCACGGGACGCTCGAGCTCAAGGGCCGAACAAAAAGCCATCACAGTATCCACGTATAGAGCTGTCGATAACTTATATTCAATATCTTGCCAGCCCTCAGGCGGATAGGATTTTCCGTGCCAGGGCATGTCAAACGCTAGCACGCGATAGCGAGACGTAATTTCAGGATCGTTCATCATGTGGCGATACTGACGATTATCAGCACCCGCAGTGTGCAAACACACTAATGGAATCCCGCTTCCCGCCTCTTCAAAATACACCCGGCATTGTTTACCCTGGACATCAAAGGTTGTATAGCGCCCAACAATCGGTTCAAGTGTGACGCTCATGCTGTTACCTCTCGTGGAGACGCCAACAGATCCTTAATAAATTGCAGGTGCGCCATCAGCGGATGCAGATGCCCCTCGATTGTGAACGCGCCTCTCTTATTCAGCGCCAACAGATCATGCCAACCAGCCGGTGGAGTGGCTTGCCAAAACTTACTCCAGCCCTCGGCTGTACCCTTGACGGCAAAGTCCCATGACTGCAGAGCAACGCCCCGCTCTACGATCTCGAGTACGCGACCGTCACGAATCCGAACGATGATAGGTAAATCATCGAACTGAACAAGCATATCAACCTGCACAGGGCGAGGTTTTGCAAAAGTGAGTGCGGCCCGGGTAAAGCGCTGCAGTAGTTGCGCCCCAGTCGCAGCGGTGCTACGAGTCATGTCTCTTCCTGTCGTTTTTTTAAAGTGCCACTTTCAAGAGCGGCATCTCAGAGGGTGTTTATAGGACGTGGCTAGCCTGCTGTCAATCGGGTTTACCTTGTTCAAACAACAAACTGATCGCGGGCGCATATTTTGAACCATGCCCGGCAGCAATCGCCTGATCAAAACATGCCACTAAGTTCTTAGCGCCAGTCGCATTGACCCCCACCTGCTCAGCAAGCGCCACCGCGTACGACAAATCCTTGCGCGCGTAAGTAACCGGGAAAGCGCGCTCTGGAAACTCTTGCGGAACAATCGCTTTTAAACCTTGATTTCGTAAAGCAAAACTGTCAGCCGAGCCGGCTGATAAGGCCGCAAAAAGTGTTTCTGGATCGACCCCGGCACGCGCGCCAATCGCACGAGCCTCTGAAAGCGCCAGCACTGTTTCGTAGACGACCATGTTATTCAAAATTTTGACCACCTGACCTGAACCGGCTTTTCCGGCATGGCGCACGTCTGTGGCGAACATTTGAATATAGGGCTCGAGCAGCGCATATAACTCGGGGGTAGCGCCAACTGGTACAGCGAGGGTGCCTGCCTCGGCTGCTGCACGCGTGCGCATCACGGGTGCATCGGCAAACAGCATACCTTTAGCCGTAAACGCGGCAGCCAACTTTTGCGTCGTATCAAAAGGCGAGGTGCTGAGGTCAACGACGATCTGTCCGACGCGGCCTGCAGCGAGCAAGCCACCGGGCGCATGCACAACCTTAGCAACAATCTCACCCGAGGGTAGCGACAAACAAATTAGATCAGCTTCTTTTGAAATCTGCTCCATGCTCGCTGACTGAACTCCAAATTCAGCGAGTCGTTTTAACGGCGGTTCGTCTAAATCAAAAGCTAAAACCTTAAGCCCGCTTTTAGTCGCCAGGTGACGGCACATGGGTTCACCCATCACGCCTACTCCGATAAAACCGATACATTGAATCGCTTTGGGGTCTAACTGAGGTGCTTGTGTCATGTTGTGCTCTTAGGGTTTGAATTGTCGCAACTGGTCAATCTTCAACATAAGTGAACTAAGGTCTGAATGAATCGATCGTGCGCTTGGATATTTGGATGCCATCTTAATTGATCCAAGTCACTAGTGAATACCAAAAAAATGCATGATAAGTGCGCCCACTGCGCCGGCGCCCAAAATCATAAAAACCGGATTAAGGCGGGTTAACAGAATGACGGCAAAGGTCGCGACAGCCAAGGTGATCGTTAAGGGCCCAACAACGGCCGCCTTGGCGACTGCGTAGACGCCTGAACACATTAAGCCAATTGAGATGGGTTCAAGCGCATTTTGCACAGCGCGGCGCCAGGGGCGTTCACCAATTTTTTGCCACAGCCGCCCTGTACTTATGCAAAGCAAGCTTGATGGGATAAAAAACGCCAGGAGCACGACGCCCGCACCAAGTAAACCGGCAAGCTGAAAGCCAAACACTAATACCATCATCATGTTTGGACCTGGCGCCAACTGCCCAATACTGTAGATGTGCACAAAGGCGGTGTGATCAATATTAAATTGCTCTGCCAGTACGGTCTGCATCTCAGGCAGCACGGCCGTGCCGCCGCCCACGGCAAGAATAGACAACATACCAAAGGACAAGGCAAGCTGCAGTAAGACACTCATGATTGTTGCCCAGGACGATAGAGAAACAAGCCTATTGGCACCATCACCAACAATACCCAAACGAGTGAAAGCTTGAAACCACTCATCAGGATAAAGGTCGAAATAATCATGAACAGCGATTTTGCCCGAACAAAATGTCGCTTGCCGATGGTGTACGTCACTGAGGCTAATAAGCCTGTTGCACCCGCAGCGATTCCTGCAAGCAAAACATTCAAAAACGGATGCTGGCCGCCGGCGCTGTAGGCTACGCCAACCAGTAACACAAAGGCACCGCCCGGCAGCATCAACCCAACGGTGGCCGCAAGCGCACCCATGACACCACGAAGCTGATCCCCTGCTAGCAAGGCCATATTGACTGAATTTAAGCCGGGTAAGGTTTGGCTGATTGCCAAAGTTGCCATAAAACTATCAGCGCTTAACCATTTTCGTTTTTCGATTAACAAAATGCGCTCGTAGGCCACAATGCCGCCACCAAAACTCACAGCACCAATTAACAAAAACTCAAGAAAAATTTGCCAGAGTGTAGGTGGAACAGCGGCGGGCACCAGGGAGACGTGGTTGTGATCAGAGGGCGTCGTCATCGCAGTCGCATCGATAGTCGTGTCAATAGTATCAAGGTGAGTATTCATATTCGTGAGGCTAGTAACGCTTGCCATGATCGCATGCCAATCACCGACAGACATTTCAGTTTAGCTGGCGGGCTATTCAGGCTTGCCGTACACCAACGCGGTTTTAGTCGTGCCGCTCGCCAACCAGTCTCCCAAAGCCAATTGCAACTGTTTAAAAAACTTGTCGGCTTTTTTGTGCGCTTGAAGATCATCGCGATTTTCATCGGTCACGCGATACGAATAGGCCAATTCACCGATGATCGGATCACCGACGCTGCGCATCCAGATACCCACATCGCAATGGGCCTGCACGCCGGCACCAAAAACTAAGTTGCCTAAAGGCAAACAAGCCTCGAGAACTTTATTGGTGCGCCCGCCAACAACCCGCACGGGTAGCTCGGACTCAACTTCGAGTTTTTTCAAGTCCGGAAAAAAACCAACTACGCTCTGGTAAGTTTGATCAAAAATGGCATCGACTGGCACCGCATCAAGAATGGCATTATTTGAGTAGATCATCCGAGCGGTGCCTAGACCGTCGCCACGCAGAATTTCTTCTTTTAAACGCAGCCGTACTTTATACGGCACATTAGCTTTTGGGCTATAGACTAACGATTCTTTTAGCGTGTGAGCACGACACTTCAAGGTGACCTCGCACCAATCATCCACCCATACATTCTGGCGTGATTCACGCACCCGCAAAATTAAATTATTGCGCCTGAAATGCTCACCCGGCGTGTCGTAAAAAAAGACATTGCGTAAACCGGTGTTTGCATTATCAAGATGGAAAAACTCGACCCCAACTTTTTGACAGAAGGCGACTAATAAACTGCTCAGTTGCGTGATGCGACTGCGTCGATCCAAACCTTCAGGTTTGAGCAATAGTTTGAACTCTCGATTGGTAATTTTTGTATCAAGGCCAGCGCCCTTTTTAATTTTATTTTTATCTTTCACACTTGTTTACTCGCAGTCAGCAATGCACTAGATAGAGATTCAAAATAATGAGCGGGTGGTAAAACATCAAACAGGCCCGCTTTACGCAACTTGAGCAACACACGCTCGTTCGCTTCGCACAGCAGCACCTTGACACCTCGCTTTTGTAAGTCTGAGATCGCATCCTCAAGGCATTGCAAGCCGGTCACATCTATAAAAGGCACACGCTGCAAACGCATAATCAAAATCTTAGGGTCGGTCGCAGTATCGCGTAAGACACGCTCAAAATTATCAATTGCACCAAAAAACATCGGCCCGTTCAGCTCATACAGTAAGGTGCCCGTAGGCAATGTGGCAAGGCCATGCCCGGCCAGTTCAGACTTCACTGCTACGTCATCGACTTGGCGTAATTCGACCGCGGCGGACATGCGTCGCAAAAAATGCAAAATTGCAAGAATGACGCCAACGTTGACCGCCACCACCAAATCCACAAAGACCGTCAATAAAAACGTAACAACTAAAATCGCACGATCAGCATAGGGCGCACGCGTCAGTACTCGCCAAAAACGGTGCAGTTCACTCATATTCCAGGCCACAACAAAAAGAATCGCGGCCAAGGCAGCCAGTGGGATGCTTGAAGCCAAGGGTGCCAAAATTAGTAGCACCGCGATCAGCGTCACAGCATGCATGACACCCGCGAGCGGACTTGTTGCACCATTGCGAATATTGGTCGCGGTACGTGCGATCGCCCCCGTGGCTGCAAACCCACCAAACAGAGGCGTCAGCATGTTCGCGATCCCCTGCCCGACCAGCTCTTGATTAGAATCGTGCTTGGTACCGGCCATCCCATCGGCAACGACCGCCGACAGCAAAGATTCAATCGCACCGAGCATCGCAATGGTGAAGGCGGGTCCGATCAATGAAAGCACCTGCGATACGCTTAAGTCAGGCACAGCAAATACGGGCAAGCCCTGAGGCACTCCGCCAAAGGCCGTGCCAATTGTGGCAACGCCCGGCAGATGCAATGTCGACTGCAGCAACGTCGCTACAATCATCGCAACCAATGGCCCGGGTATTTTTTTAAGTGCCGCGATCTTTGGCGAAAAGATCACAATGAATAAACTCAACAGTGCGATCGCCAGTGTTGGCAGGCGGGTTTGAGGGATGAGTAAAAATTGACCCCACAGCTTTTCATGAAAATGCTCGGCCGAGACTTTTGGTAGTCCTAAAAAATCCGACCACTGTCCAACAAAAATAATGACCCCAATCCCCGTGGTAAAGCCAATAATGACAGGGGCTGGAATAAATTTGATGACACCACCCATTTTGGCCAGGCCCATCAATAACAACATGACACCTGCCATGAGTGTGGCGACCTGTAAGCCAGCCATCCCGTATTTAGCGGTGATTCCGGCCAAGATCACAATAAACGCACCGGTTGGTCCGGCGATCTGCACCCGCGAGCCGCCTAGCAAAGTCACAAGCCCGCCCCCGACAATGGCGGTATAGATGCCTTGCTCGGGCCGCGCGCCCGAGGCGATTGCAAAGGCCATCGCAAGTGGCAAGGCCACGATCCCCACCACGAGCCCGGCAATCATGTTGGGCAGCCACTGATGGCGAGCGTAGAGACCCGCACGATATCCTTCAACCAAAGCAATCATTTCGTATTCCGAAGGGAGGAGGAAGCATCTGGACCTACGATCTTAGTATAGCGGCAAGGATGGCGACAGCTGAAACAGGCTTAATCGCTCTGGCTTAACTGCTCTTGTCTAAATCTTTACAAAGCACTACGCTCTAGCATGAAGTCTAATATTTTAAGAACGCTATTAAGAACACTACACAGTTGGGGAATCTCAACTCGCTCTACCTTAAGGACGGATCAATGGTCCGTCAATTCCTTCTAAATTTTTTAAATTACCTTCCCCATGACCCTTCCTGAATTGTCTGCAGTCGAACTTCGCCGCCTGATCGGTGCCCGTCAGATATCCCCCGTTGAATTGATGGACGCCTGCGTTGCACGCATCGAGAGGCTCAACCCTGCAATCAATGCCATTTGTGCAACTGACTTTGAACGCGCCCGTGACTCAGCCAAACAAGCCGAAGCAACCGTCATGCGCGGCGAGGCGCTTGGCCCTTTACATGGGCTTCCTTTGGGCGTTAAAGACTTACAGGCCACCAAAGATTTACTCACCACTTATGGAAACGTTGGGTTTCGCAGCAACGTGCCCGATCAAGACAACAGCCTGATTGCGCGTCTGCGCACCGCTGGCGCCATCGTGACGGCAAAGACGAATACGCCTGACATGGGTGCCGGTGCAAACACTCGCAATCCAGTTTGGGGTGCCACGGGCAATCCTTTTAATCCAAGCCTAAATGCGGGCGGCTCTTCGGGCGGCTCAGCGGCTGCGTTAGCCACAGACCTGTTGCCGATCTGTACCGGCTCAGACACCGGCGGCTCGTTACGCATCCCGGCCGCGTTATGCGGAGTGGTTGGCATGCGACCCTCACCTGGCATGATCGGCAATAACGCGCGTGCACTGGGCTGGTCAGTTATTTCAGTACTCGGCCCGATGGGGCGTGACGTTGCAGATACAGCTTTGTTGTATTCAGCGAGCGTTGGGCGTGACGCGATGGATCCACTTGTATTTCCCAACGACCCCAAGAAGTTTTGGCCGTTACAACAATTTGATTTGTCGAAATTACGCATTGGTTACACCGAAGATTTCGGCGTCTGTATCGTCGATCAAGAAATTCGCAGAACGTTTCGCAAACGTCTTGAGGCGCTTTCTTCGTTGGTCGCTATTTGTGAGCCCATCGACTTCAAGCTTGGCGACCCAGACCGCGCCTTTGATATTTTGCGCGCCGAAAACTTCGTTTCGTCTTTTGCACACACGTATCGCACAGCACCTGAAACGCTGGGTCCAAACATCCGCGCCAACATGGAAATCGCCTCAGCCATCACGCTCGCTGACCGAGCTTGGGCGCATCTTGAGCAAACGAAGGTCACGCGCCAGTTTGCCGCGGCCACTGAAAAATATGACTTGATTTTGTCACCTGTCGTGCCTGTCACAGCGTTTCCGTGGACAGAGCTGTATGCGGCTCAGGTTGATGGCCAAACCATGCGTAATTATTATCATTGGTTGGGCTTAACGTATGTGGTGACGCTTGCCACCAACCCAACCATCGCCCTACCTTGCGGCACTGACGAACACGGCATGCCTTTTGGCCTGCAGATGTCGGGGCGTTTATTTGCTGATGATCAAGTATTGGCTGCAGCGCATGCCATTGAGCAGGCATTTAAAGGTGACACGACACTTTGTCGACCCAAACCAGATTTAACAGCTTTGCAGGTAGCGCGACCAGAGCTCAAATCGATCGTCACGCACCCGCCTATTTATGGCTCGGGCACCGCACTCGATGCCTCGGCGGCTGCGGTGTAATTGGTAGTTGGCTTAAGGTAACTTAAGGTGACTTGCGGTGATTCAACGCCGCAGTCACCATCCCAAGTGCAAGACCCCAAAAAGCACTATTAATACCAAAAAGCGACAAACCTGACGCTGTCACTAAAAATGTGATGACGGCGGCATCGCGTTCTTTGGCTTCACTCAGCGCAGTGGCTAAACCATTGCCGATTGTTCCTAGCAAGGCCAAGCCCGCGATGGTAACGATCAAGGCGTGCGGAAACGCAGCAAAGAGGCTAACGACTGTCGCCCCTAACACACCCGTGACCAAATAGAAACAACCCGCACACACTGAAGCAAGATATCGCTGCTTGGGGTCTGCATCCGCGTCTTTGCTCATGCACATCGCCGCCGTGATAGCGGCAAGATTGAACGAGAAACCGCCAAACGGCGCCAAAAGTAAACCAGCAAGGCCGGTAAAACCAATCAGAGGCGAGGCCGGCGTCGTGTAGCCATTGGCGCGCAATACAGCTAAGCCCGGGACATTTTGCGATGCCATCGACACAATGAATAAAGGGATGCCGACACCAATCATTGACGTGACTGAAAAGGTAGGCGTCATCCAAAGCGGTTGAGCAAACGTCAAGGCAAAGTGCTGCGTTTGAAATAAACCCAAAGCGGCTGTGACACCGAGTCCGACAAAAAAGGTAAGAGGGACCGCGTAGAGCGGAAGGTAGCGTCTGGCCACAAAAAAACACCCAAGCATGACCCCAACTAACCAGCCTTGCTGCGGCAAGACGACAAACACATCGACCCCAAAACGCAATAACACGCCTGCTAGCATCGCTGCTGCCAGCGTCTTAGGCACATAACGCATTAAGCGCTCAAACAGGCCAGAAAATCCAGCAAGCGTAATGAGCAACGAGTTAAACAAAAAGATACCAATGGCCTCAGACATCGACAAACCGGCCAGGCCCGTAATCAACAAGGCGGCACCTGGCGTTGACCAAGCGGTCAAGATGGGTTCTTTAAAATAGAGCGACAAACCGATGCAGGTTAGCCCCATCCCAAGACCCAGAGCCCATAACCAAGAAGAGATTTCTGCGGGCGTAGCCCCCGCCGCATGCGCAGCTTGAAACACGATGGCTGCCGAACTGGTGTACCCCACCAATACTGCAATGAAGCCCGCAGAAAGGTGCGAGAGCCGGACGCGACTCATCGCCAAAACGCGCTAAAGCATGTGGCCACTTTTAGTCGCTTTGGTGCGCAAGTAGCCCTGATTATGCTCGTTTGACGGAAAAATATGAGGAACGCGTTCAACCACTTCGATATGGTGCTGAGCCAGCGCCGCCACTTTAGCTGGATTGTTTGTCATTAAACGAACACGTTTTACACCGAGCAGTCGTAGCATTTGTGCTGCGGGTAAATAGTTACGTTCGTCTGAGTCAAACCCAAGCTGCAGATTTGCATCGACGGTATCAAAGCCCGCATCTTGCAACTGATAAGCGCGCAACTTATTGACCAAGCCAATACCCCGACCCTCTTGGGCCAGATAAAGCAAAATGCCACTACCAAACTTGTTCATCTCGCTGATCGCGCCACGCAACTGATTGCCGCAATCGCAGCGCAGAGAACCCATCAGATCACCCGTGAAACATTCAGAGTGCAAACGAATCAAGGCTGGAACATCGGGATTCAAATCGCCAACGACAATCGCTAAGTGCTCGATACCACCATCGCGCGGACGAAAAGCTACAACGCGAGCATGCTCAGCGGCTTCGAGGGGTACGCGAGCCTCACTCACGACCCTTAACGAATCGGCGGCTATATCCATGTAGGCTTCGATCGCCGCCACGCTGACGTTTAAGGCATCAGTGACTGGGCCAGCCGTCGCAATAATGGCCGCAGGTAACAAACGCGAAAGCTTGGCCAAGGTGACACACGCTTGCTCAAGGTGACCTGCAGCTGAAACGTTGAGTGAGGTCAGCTCAGGAGGCGTCTCAAGTGCCGAGAGTGGATTAGCCAAATAGTCAATGACGCCCTTGTCCAGGCCGCTGGGGGCCGTCACCAAACAGGCCTGATGATCGTTTTTATCTAGCTCCAAAACATTGGCGCGCGTGCCAGTCATCACAAGCGCAATAGGCGCAACGGCCTCAGACTTTAAAGCGCTTAAGCTGTCTGGATTAACGGCCTCAGCAGCAAGCATCAAGACACTTACGTCACCAAGGTGAACACGAACGCTCGCGCCGCGGCGAAGTTCTGAAATAGCGCGGTCAACTTCAATCAGGGGGTCTGCTTTGGACACGTCGAGCCTAACAGTGAGTTTTGGGGGATTGTGAAAACGTCTTTACAATTTCAGTACATCGAGTTCAGTACATACTTACTAACCTTCAGTACATACTTACTAGCAGCTGAATAGTCACATAACCTTCAATTATGCCACCATCGTGGCAGTATATTGGGGAATACACTTAGTTTGTAACAACTTTGTAGGGTTCGCCACACACTCATGAAAGCAACCGAGCAACCAGATGCCTGGCAAAGCCTGCTTGAGGCGTTTGCCCATACGGCAAAGCCACTCCCTTCTGAGTGGGCACCCATCTTTAACCCACTGCGAACGGGTGCCCATGATGCCTTAATGGTAGTTGGCCAATTGGGCCAGACTCTGGACGGCCGCATTGCAACCATCACGGGCCAGTCAAAATACATCAATGGGCCTGTCGGGCTGACCCATTTGCACCGGCTGCGGGCGGTCGTCGACGCGGTTGTAGTGGGCGTGGGTACTGCAACGGCAGACAATCCCCGCTTGAATGTCAGACTCGTGCCCGGACCACACCCCGCCCGGGTTGTCATTGATCCGAAATCACGTCTTGAGCCAGACGCACTCGTATGGTCAAACGACGGTGCACGTCGCATCGTAATAGTGGCCGATCAAGTCAAGGCCAACGTACCGTCTGGGGTCGAAAGCATCGCTCTTCAAAGCAGCGATGGCAAACTCGCCCCAGCCAATATCCTCAAAGCCTTGTTTGACCGTGGGCTCAAGCGAATCTTAATCGAAGGGGGAGCCGACACCGTCTCGCGCTTCATGCAAGCAGGTTGCCTCGATCGTTTGCACGTCATCGTGGCACCGATCATCATGGGTTCAGGTCGACCCGGTTTTTCTCTTCCAGCGATTGAACACATGGATCAGGCAGTGAGAATCAAAATGCACCCTCACTCACTCGAAGATGAAATGCTTTTTGATTGCGATCTGTCGACGCAGCGCGTCAAGCTTGTTTAGCCCAATACGCGGAGATCCCTCCGGTTTCAACCAATAGCGCGGACATTGCCAACGGACGCCAGGCGTCCGACTCATCGTTGACTGTTTACTGAGTCAACGAGCCATTCGCGGTGGCGTATACCGCCATCGTTCGCAGGACGGCCTCTTCAAACAAGGCGGTGCAGTCAGCCCAGGACGGTTGCTGCGCCGCCGCCGACAGCGCACCTTGCGACAGGCGCTGACGCAAGGCTGAATCTTGCAAAATTTGACTCAATGCGTGTCGCAAACTGTCGACATCGTCTGGCTTTGCCAATAAACCTGCGGTGTTTGGCACTGTGTCTGGGATTGCGCCAGCGTTGGTGCCAATAACTGGCAGGCCGTGCGCCAGGGCCTCGGCATAGGCCATGCCATAGCCCTCGAACCGAGAGGCTAATACAAAGACATCCGCCTGCGCATACAAGACTTGCAATTGCGCTGAGTCAACAGCACCAAGCACACTCACACGCCCTGACAAGTCAAAGCGCTTGAGATCAAGGTTTAATTGCGCAACCGCCTGAGCATCACGCGTCAGATCGCCCGCAATGGTCAAGTGCCACGAGAGCTCTTTAAGCCTATCCAAGGCCGCGAGCAATACATCGAACCCTTTGCGCTTGACCACAGACCCCACCGACAGCAGTTGCAAGGGGCCTTGCAGCGTCGAGCTTGGGGCTCTGGCAACACGATCGGTGCCCGGCAGGACGCTGGTGATCGCCTTGGGTGACACTGCAAAATGTTCAATCACATCCTTCAAGGTCGCTGGGCTAGTCACCACCACCCAAGTCGCATGCTCAAGCGCGCGACGTTCGGTCTCCTTAAAGAGCGCCGACTGTTCTGGACTGAGTCCTGTCTCAAAGGCTAAAGGGTGATGCACCAAGGCAATTAACGGATGGCGCGAGCGTAACTGAGCCGCCACCTCGGGCAACACACCAAATGCCAAACCATCAATGACCAATGGCGTACCGACCTCAAGCGTCAACAAGTTTTCGCAGGCTCTTTGTCGCGTTTGAGCATCGGGGTACGGAAACCCATCGCCAAGCCCGAGCACCTGCACCTGCCAACCGTTCGCTCGCAAACCCTCAATGACATGACGGTCATAGATATACCCACCCGTTGCAGTGCTTAAATCACCTGGTATCGCGAACACTAAGCGCTTCATTTTGTCGCTCAATCAACAAACACTTATAGGGCGGCCTCGTACCAGGCGCGCGCGACATGCGACTCAGAGATAGTGACACGTATCGCGTGCAACTCTTTGCTCTCGCGACCCAGGGTTCCGGAGCGAGCTGCAGCGGCAAGCTGATCGAAAATATATTTGGTCAAGAACTCGGTGGTTGTATTCATACCCTTAAATTCAGGGTTGTCATCGAGATTTGAATAATTTAAGGGCTTCAGAGTGGCTTTAAGCACATCAAGCGCACAACCGATATCAACGACGATACCGTTCTCGTCCAAGGTTTTGGCGATGAACGCCGCGTCAACCACGAACGTCGCGCCATGCAAGGCTTGAGCCGGGCCAAACACCTGACCGCGAAAAGAATGGGCAATCATAATGTGATCGCGAACTTCGACTGTAAACACAAAGAGCTCCTTAAGAGTAATGAATAAGCTGGCAAAGAATGCCGCTCGGTTGACCTAAAATTTGAGGTAACTGCTTGGGCAAATCGGCAAAGGCTATTGCGGGTGCCAGTAGCGCGTCGAGCCGCGCATCTTTTAACAACTCAAGGGCGACGCCAAGCCGGCGGCGATAGGTGTAGCGTGGTCGGCGCGTCGCTGAGACATGCCCGACCTGACTCGATTGCAAGCGTAATTGTTTGCTATGAAACGCACCGCCCAATGGCGCACCAACGATCTGAGTACCGTACCAGCTGAGTTCAAGCACAGTGGCTTCTTCGCCAGCAAGAGCAAGAGCCGTGCTCAAGCCCGCGGGTGAGGCACTCGTGTGAAAGACCAGATCGCAATCCAACGGAGCGTTTTTTTCTGTCGCGAACTTCACGCCCAGTTGCACTGCAAGCGCAGCGCGTTGCGGATTGAGATCGACCAGTGTGACGTCTGCTCCCGGAAGATGGCCGCATAAAAAGGCGACCAGGCAGCCCAACACCCCCCCACCCACCACCGCAATTCGATCGCCCGGCCCCGGTGCCGCATCCCACACCGCATTCAGCGCGGTTTCCATGTTAGCGGCCAGCACGGCGCGCTCTGGAGTAACGCCCTCAGGAACAATCACCACGGCTTCAGAGGCGATATTAAAAAAATCTTGGTGTGGGCTCAAGCTAAATACAAACCGATTGAGCAACTCGGGCGCGCCACTTTGCACCAGGCCTACCGAGGCATAACCATACTTGACCGGAAACGGAAAGTCGCCGCCCATAAACGGTGCTCGCATCCGCTTAAATTCCGCTTCGGGGACTTTACCGGCAAATACTAAAGACTCTGTGCCCCGACTGAGTGCGCTGAAAAGGGTGCGCACTCTGACTTGCTTGGGGTCGGGCGCAGGCAATGCCTCAGCACGCAACTCTGCAACGCCTGCAGAGGCGTACCAAAGGGCTTGCGCTTGGTCAGGTCCTGTAGAAGCAGATGCTGAGCTTGCCACGTAAAATCCTCAAATACGATGTCTTTTCCTCGATTGCAGAGGAATTTCAGACGTCTGTTTAACACCACGAGCGCTCTGCCCTATACTGCGCGAGCGTTTGCGAAGAGTATAAGTGAGTCAGAGGCATTGCCTCTGACATGATTAAAACCCGATAGCCGTCCCCACATGCTAACAGCCAGACGAATTTTATTTGGATCGCTTGCCCTCTCGAGCTTTGTGGCGATGCTCGGCCTGATGGATGCAGCGCTAAGCCCCGCCCTAAGCGCTTGGGGTCGCTATTGTTTGCTTTTTTTGTTTGCCGTGACCTTGCCTTGGACGGTCGTTGGCTTCTGGAACTCGAGCATCGGATTTTTAATTAGTCTGCTCGCACGCAACCCCTTGCTCACAGTGCTGCCGATCAGTGCGCGCACGAGTATGGCTGACCCCATCACATCGTCCACTGCTGTGGTGCTGTGCATCCGCAACGAAACCCCCACCCGCCTTGAACGCAATCTTGAGGCGATGATGAAAAGTTTGGCTTCCACGGGATTTGGCCAACAATTACATATTTACATACTGAGCGACACCAATGATGAAGTGATCGCCGCACAAGAGCAGCAATGCTTCTCTGCGATGACAGCGCGCTGGACAAATCGCCTGGCACTCACCTACCGGCGACGCACCGACAACCAAGGGTATAAAGCCGGCAACATCGCAGACTTTTGTACACGATGGGGACATCTGCACGATTTCGTTGTCACACTAGACGCAGATAGCTTCATGACGGGTCGCGCCATCTTGCGCTTAGTTCGCATCATGCAAGCAAACCCAACACTTGGAATTTTGCAAGGCCTCGTAGTGGGCTTGCCATCAACCAGTGGCTTCACTCGTTTATTTCAATTTGGCATGCGCTTAGGCATGCGCCCCTACACAATGGGCTCAGCCTGGTGGCAAGCGGACTGTGGGCCTTACTGGGGGCATAACGCCGCAATACGGATCAAGCCATTTATTGAACATTGCGAACTGCCTCGTTTGCCCGACCACAATGGTGCGCCCAGACACATACTGAGCCACGACCAAGTAGAGGCTGTACTCATGCGACGCGCAGGCTTTGAAGTGCGCGTCATCCCGCAAGAGGATGAGAGCTGGGAAGAAAATCCACCGACGCTCATCGAATACATTCGCCGTGACCTGCGCTGGTGCGAGGGCAATCTCCAATATATTCACTTATTGACCATGCCTGGGCTCAAGTTTTTAAGCCGCTACCAATTGTGTATTGCCATCTTAATGTTCTTAAGCTCGCCTGCCTGGATCGCCTTAATATTGCTGGCGATCTTACTCTTGTGCTTAGCGCCGACTGCTGCTTCATTCATGCACCACGATTTGGGTGTTGCCCTTCTTAGCCTCACCTTGCTCATGTGGTATCTGCCAAAAATCGCCGGAGCGCTTGAGGTCATGCTGCGAGCTGATGAGCGCAAACGTTTTGGTGGTGGCGTGCGCTTTGCCTCAAGCTTTACGTTTGAGATGATTTTTTCGCTTTTGATGACGCCCATCACTTGGCTGAATCACACTATTTTTATCGTAGGTCTATTGTTTGGAAAAAAATCAGGTTGGACAGGCCAGGCGCGTGACGATCACTCAGTACCGGTATCAATCGCCTTGCGTCAATTCTGGCCACACACCCTGTTAGGCCTTTGTTTAACGGGCGCAGTGTGGTCTACCCATCCAGCTAACTTGCCCTACGCAATGATCATGCTAAGCGGGCTCCTCTTATCGATCCCGCTCACCGTGATGACTTCATGGCCAGCCTTTGGGCGTTTGCTGATTAGATGGCAATTAGTGAGCTTACCTGAAGAAATTGCACCACCGACAGCCTTAACACCTCTAGATCTTGAGGTCTTAAAGCACGCGCGCCATTCTGACAAAACCAAGCAAATATGACTCAACTTAGTCAGTCGCACAGCGTCAGGCAGTTCATTGCGCTTTATGCTCGCGTTTTAAAAATGCTGGGGTCAGATCGCAAACTCGGCTGGGCGTTAGCTGGCGCAAACGTTGTGCTTGCAATGGCAATGTTTGGTGAACCCATCTTATTCGGCCTGGTCATCGACACCCTCTCTCGGGCATCGCTTGATGATCCGGTCAGCATCTGGCCCTCACTCGCGCCCTTGTTATTGACGTGGGTTGGCTTTGGCTTATTCACGATTTCTTGCGGAGCGGTCATCGCACTGCTTGCAGATCGACTGTCGCATCGACGCAGACATCTGGTGTTGCGCGACTATTTCGAACATGTTCTTCAATTGCCACTCGCTCAACAGGCCGATACGCACTCTGGGCGACTGATGAAGACCATGTTGCAAGGAACAGATGCCTTGTGGTGGCTATGGTTAAGCTTCTTTAGAGACCATCTCGCCGCAGCAACTTCACTCATTGTTTTAGTACCGGTCGCTCTTTACATTAACTGGCGACTCGCTCTGGTGTTAATCATTCTTTGTCTTGTGTTTGTTGGGCTCACACACTTTATTTTGCGCAAAACACAAACACTTCAACAGCAAGTTGAAGGCCATCACTCTGACCTGGCAGAGCAGGCATCAGACACTCTTGGCAATATCGCCTTGGTACAAAGCTTTGCCCGCATCGAGCACGAAGTCAGTGCACTCAAAAATATTAGTCAGCGTGTATTGGGCGCGCAGATGCCTGTGCTGTCCTGGTGGGCGCTGGTCAACGTGCTGACGCGGTCGTCGACCACTTTAAGTATTTTGTGCATTGTCGCTTTAGGGGCCTGGCTCTTTACAAAGGGCCAGACTACCGTTGGCGCGATCGTGACCTTCATCTCTTTTTCGGGGATGGTGATTATGCGACTCGAGCAGATCGTGGGATTTGTTCATCGTCTGGCGATGGATGCGCCTCGCCTTCAAGAATTTTTTCATGTTCTGGACACCGAACCATCGATTCATGACACACCGGGTGCTGTCGATCTGGGCCGCGCCCGCGGCGCGATTGCTTTTGAAAATGTGACCTTTGCGTACGATAAAAAAAATCCAGCGGTCAAAGGCCTGAGCTTCACGCTCGAACCGGGTAGCACGATCGCCTTGGTTGGCGCCTCGGGTGCCGGCAAATCAACCGCCTTAAGCCTGTTGTACCGTGCCTTTGATCCGCAAACTGGTCGTATCACGGTTGACGGTCATGACATTCGTGACTTGCAACTTGCCGCGCTACGAAGAAATATTGGGGTGGTGTTTCAAGAAGCGCTGCTCTTCAATCGTTCAATCGCCGAAAACCTCAAAGTTGGCTCACCTGAAGCGACCGAGGCGCAGCTGCGCCAAGCCTGTGCCAGTGCGCAAGCGCTCGACTTTATCGAACAACATCCCCAAGGTTTCGAGACCAAAATCGGCGAGCGTGGTCGGGCGCTTTCGGGCGGCGAACGCCAACGCTTATCCATTGCACGTGTCATGCTAAAAAATCCGCCAATCCTAATTTTAGATGAGGCCACCAGCGCCTTAGACAGCGCCACAGAAACAAAACTCTTACAAGCACTTGAGGCTGTCACGAAAGATCGCAGCACGCTTGTCATTGCTCACAGGCTCGCGACGATTCGTAAAGCAGACAAGATTTTGGTCATGGATCACGGCACCATCGTTGAAGCCGGTTCTTTTAACGAGCTGTACGAGCAAGGTGGTCGCTTCACTCAATTGGTCAAAGAACAATTTTCACCGAGAGAACTATGACTGGTTTTTCAGCGCAATGGCTTGCCTTACGCGAACCTGCAGATCACCGGGCGCGCGATCGCGTCTTGCAGGGTAAGATTTGCGAGCAACTGGCTAAGGTAGCGCATACTGAACAGCGGGCTGTGCGCTTAATTGATCTGGGTTGTGGATCGGGCTCAAATCTTCGCGCGTTGGCAACGGTACTTCCGGCGCAGCAGCACTGGACATTGGTCGACTATGACCCTTTACTGCTGGCCGCTGCACGTACCGCGCTCGTGACCTGGGCAGACCAAGTTGTCAGTGACGGCAAGGTGTTGACTCTTCGCAAAAACGATAAAACGATTGCAATCGAGTTTGCTCAAGTGGACCTTGCGCGCGACATCGAACGCGTACTGGCATGGCCAGCCGATGCCATCACCGCCGCTGCATTTTTTGATCTGGTGGCTGAATCTTGGTTGATACGCTTTTGCCAAGCGTTGCGCACAACACTGTATACGGTCTTGACCTACGACGGCTCCGAACAATGGTTGCCAGCGCATGCTGCAGACGCATCAATCTTGAAAGCGTTTCATTCTCATCAGAAAACCGACAAAGGCTTTGGAGTCGCAGCGGGACCCGAAGCGGCAACGATTATGCAACGCGAGTTAACGGCGTGTGGCTTTCAAGTCACTTTGGCCCCTAGCCCTTGGCAAATCGACCAGTCCGAAGCGGCATTGATTCAAGCCTTGGCAACCGGTAGCGCCGCGGCCGTGCGTGAAACTGGCTTGCTGACTGCTCAAGAAGTTGAGCGTTGGCAAGCCGCTCGGATCACCGCACAGCACTGTACCGTTGGGCACTGGGATATCCTAGCGACCCTAAAACGTTAAGGGGTTCTCGGGCCAATCGATTGCTCACCCCACGGTATTTTTTAAGGTACCGATACGCTCAATCATGACCTCGACCGTGTCGCCTGACTTCAAGAATCGGGGTGGCTTACGACTAAAGCCCACACCTTCTGGTGTACCGGTTGCAATCACGTCACCTGCTCGCAGTTCAGTCACGCTTGACATGTACTCAATCAGCTTCGCCACTGAAAAAATCATCGTTGAAAACGATGCATGCTGCATGGTCTCGCCAGAAACCACGGTTGTCAGTGATAACTTTTCAAGAGGGCCAACTTCGTCTGGGGTCACCAGGGCGGGGCCAATTGAGCTTGAGCGATAAAAATTTTTGCCCTGATCAAGCGTGCGCTGAAACTGAAAGTCACGCACTGAACCATCCATAAAACAGGTGTAACCGGCAACATAACGCAGGGCATCGGCCGCTGCGACATTGCGTGCAGTCTGATTCAGCACGACAGCCAACTCACCCTCAAAGTCGAATTCAGGTGACAAGGTGGGTTTTTCAAAGACCTCGCCATGCGCCACAATCGCAGCAGGGATCTTGACGAACGTACGCGGAAACTCTGGAGGCTTATGACCTGCTTCTGCCGCATGCGCTGCATAATTTAAGCCGATACAGTGCATCGTCACCGGTTCAACAAACAGTGGTAAATACTGCAAAGTCGTTTCATGACGATCAGCACGTGTGGCCGCCGCAGCCGCTGCACGGGCGGCATCAAAGCCATTCTTTTGAACCAGTTGCAATAAGCTTGAGTAGTCTTGTCCAATTTTTGTAGAAAGGTCGATCACGTCACCATTAGGTTGAATCACGCCATAGTGTGACTGGCCATCGACGAGGTAACTAGCGAGCTTCATAAAAGGGTTCTCCGAACTTTTGAGTGAAACTAGAAAGGGTTGAGCAAAAGCTTAGCGCAAATAGACTCGTTTTAGTTGCCTTCGTCTAAGCAGCCTTTTCGGCCGGTTGCCATTCTCGACGAAACGCTTCACGATAACTAAAGCGGTCGGCAGGGTGTACGCTGATCGCCAACTCGACTAAATCGTCGCGCTCGTCCATATAGCGTCTGGCAACCCATAGCCCGGCACTGCGCGCCGGCGCATCAAGTCGTTTAGCAAGTGTTGCGGGTAACAGCATCGCCCGAAGCTCTTGATGCACCGCTTTGATTCGACAGTCAAATTGCTTTTCGATCAGTTGATATAACGGCTGTGTCATCCGACCTTTCACCTGCGCAAGCGAACGAAAGCGAGGTGCCACATAGACATCCGTTAAGCAGAGGGGCAAGGGCTGACCTTCGATATAGCGTAACCCTTGGATGTGCATCCAGGTCTCACCCTCTGTCGCGCCCAAAAGCGCTGCCTGTTCTGCGTCAATGCCACATACACTGGTCTTGCTAATCAGCAGCGTCGTCTCGGTCGCGTATTGGCGCAAATCGGTGATTGCCGACATTGTCTGTGTATATTGCCCAGACGGGGCTTGTGCCACCACGCGGCTTCCTACCCCTGGTTGACGCACAACGAGGCCTTGCTGAACGAGTTGCTTGACCGCTTCTCGGACAGTGAAGCGTGAGACTCCGAACTGCGCACACAGTTCAAACTCGGTGGGTAACAAATCACCGACAACGTACCGCTTTGAACGGATTTCATTGAGCAGTGTTTTAGCCAACTGCGCGTAACGCGGCCCTGAGCTAAACCCCTCAAACTGATATTGGCTCATATCACCGCGTGTTCACGCAAGAAGGCAATTTGCGCTTCAGAGAAACCTGCTTGGGTCAATAAAGCATCGGTATCTGCACCCATTGCTGGTGCCGCCCGCAAAGGCGCCGGGTCGCCACTACAACGCAGCGGTGTCGCGACGCCCAAGATTTCTTTGCCTTCGGGCGTGCGTGTGGTGACAACCCCCCGCCGTGAATGTACAAACGGATTATCCAGCGCTTGCGCAACGTCGTATACCGGCGATGCAGGTACTTTGCCCGCAAATTTTTTCATCCAGTTAGCGGTCGTGTCAGTGCGTGTGACACTATCAATATCCGAATTAAATTGCTCGCGATTCTCTAGTCGATTTTTGTAAGAACTGTATTCGACACGGGTCGCCCACTCGGGCTTGCCCAACGCGGTCGCAAGAATTGGCCAAAACTTTTCTTTATTACACATAATAAAGATCCAACCGTCTTTAGTTGGATACAGCTGACTAGGAACGAGCGAAGGATGCCCAGAGCGAGGTGCTCGGCCTGTCATGTGCGAACCATTCAGATACCATGTCGCCAGATATGCAAGGTTATGCATGGCGACATCGAACAGGCTGCAATCGACGTCACGCCCGACTCCCGTTTGCCTGGCGCCTAATACCGCCGACACTAAACCGAGCGCAGCGGTCGTGCCTGTCATGAGGTCGATCATCGACAAGCCAAACCGTGACGGCGGCCCGTCTGGTTCGCCGGTTAAAGATAAATAGCCCGCCTCGGCCTGCATCAAGTAGTCATAGCCGGGCCAATTAGCGCGCTCACCGTCACGACCATAGGCCGATAAATGCACGCACACAATATCTTTGCGGATATGTTTAAGCGCATCATAGGTCAGGCCTAACTTAGCAGGAAGATCGCCGCGCAAGTTATTGAACACCGCGTCTGCATGTTCAAGCAGTTTGTGTAAAACCTCGCGACCCGCCTCTTGTTTGAGATCAAGCCTGACACTTTTTTTATTACGATTAAAGGCCTGATAGAAATGGCTATCGCCCGGTCCAAAATAATGAGGGCCTACTGCCCGACCCACGTCACCCCCATCATGAGGATTTTCTATTTTGATGACCTCAGCGCCCAGGTCGGCCAGGTGTTGTGTTGAAAAGGGCCCTGCGCCATATTGCTCGATGGCAAGGATCCGCATTCCTTGTAAAGGCAAGCTCATATGGGGTTCCTGGCAATGAGTTGTTTCGCGATAATGATACGCTGCATCTCGTTCGTACCTTCGCCGATCGTCAACAGTGGGGCATCGCGATAAAAACGCTCGACCAAATATTCTTTTGAATAACCATAACCACCATGAATTCGCATTGCTTCCATGCTGTTTTCTAAGGCAGACTCAGTTGCAAATAGCTTTGCCATACCCGCCTCCATGTCGCAACGCTCGCCGCGGTCGTAGGCCTCGGCGGCGCGCATGGTCAACAGACGGGACGCTTCGGTTCGCGTCGCCATATCGCCTAGCTTTAACTGAATCGCCTGATGCTCGCAAATTTGCTTGCCGAAGGTTTTGCGCTGCTGAGAGTACTTAACCGCTTCGTTTTGCGCTGCCTGAGCAACGCCTACTCCGCGCGCAGCAACATTGATACGACCCAGTTCAAGCCCATTCAAAATCATTTGCAAGCCCTTGCCTTCTTTGCCGCCGATCAACTGACTAGCAGGCACACGACACTGGTCAAACACAAGCTCCGCAGAATCAATACCTTTGTAGCCAAGTTTTTCAAGCTTTCGACTAGCGCGAAAAGCATCACTTTTTTCAACAATAAACAAGCTCATCCCTTTGTGGCGGGGACTCGCATTTAAATCTGTCTTCACCAGTACAGCAAAGCAATTGCCATAAATACCGTTTGAGATCCACATCTTGTTGCCATTGATGATGTAGTCGTCACCATCACGCACCGCGGTCGTGCGGATTGCCTGTAAGTCAGTACCGCAATCGGGCTCAGTCAACGCAATGCCACCGCGCAACTCACCTGTTGCAAAACGAGGTAAAAAAGCTTGTTTTTGCGCAGCAGTACCATTGCGTTGCAGCGCAGCCGCCATGATCACATGCGAATTAATGATGCCAGACACCGACATCCAGACCACGGAAATATGTTCGATGATCTTGGCATAGGTCACGGTTGATAAACCTAGCCCACCATACTCGGGGGCAATTAAACAACCAAAGAGGCCCATCTCTTTCATTTTCTCAACAATCTCGGCTGGATATTCATCATCGTGCTCGAGTTGCCAGGCAAAGGGCTTCACCTCTTTTTCTAAAAAGCGATCAACCATATCAAGGATGAGTTGTTCTTGACCTGCGTCTTGCGTGCTCATTTCTATATCTCCAGTACTTCGCTAAAGGGACATCAATCTATTTACTCGACGCGACCAAGGCATTGTGCGAGGTCACGTGCCGACCCTTTCTCAAGGTTCAGTACTTGTGTTTCGATTTCTAGACTTCGTGCTGCAGAAACTTGTCTTGCTGCGTTGTCGCGATATTTTTTTAGGATATCTTGCGCGGTTAACGGGCGATCGACTGATCCTCGATTCATCGCTTCACGTTCGCGAATAATTCGCCCGTCCTTCAACTCTACAATGACCTCACCATCAAAGTATTTAGGAAATTGACTATCAGGGTCGATCGAGTATTCAGTGATGGCGGCCAGCGCAAGGACACTCGGATCAGAAAGTGCTGGCTCGTCAATGTCATCGAGTGTGAGTCGCCCTTTTAGCAGTGCGGTACCCACAAGATAGGGGATGCTGAACTGAGCCTCGTACGAGTTAGCTGGTTTACGCTTTGCCTGTTCAGGCTCACAGACCGTCTTAACCACCTCAACCGGGACCAGCACCTTTATTCGCTTAATCTGCTCTGCGCGAACACCCTGTTCATAAATTCGCGTTGCCGCATCGACGCCTGCATGAGTGAAATGACAGGCCGGTAACGGCTTGACAGAGACTCGCTCAAGCTCCCAGACATGGCCAAGATCCTGAGTCGCTAAACTCAAATCATAGTCATCACGCCCCACCAAATGACTGGCAAAGAGACCAAAGCGACCCTCATACGCCAGACGCGTACCGGTGTAGCCGTGGCGGCCGAACGTGGCTGCCGTGACACCCGCATAGCCAGCCCACCCCGGATGCATGCGCTTATTCCAGGCACCATCATTTAAAAACTCTAAACTGCCCGAGGCGACCGATAACGCCAAGCCTTGAGCGTCAATGTACTGCGCTTGAGTGAGCCCTAGTAACCAACCGGCAACCATTGTGCAGCCAAAGGTTCCAATTAATCCGGTTGGATGAAAACCAATTTGATGAAACCCACCCTTCGCAACGGACCCAAGTCTTGTCGCAATTTCAACACCCAACACAAAGGCAGTCAGTAGCTCTTCTCCACTTTTATTATGCTGCGCAGCCATTGCAAGCGCTGTAGGCAACGTGGAGGTTGTCGCGTGAATCACCCCTTGCGCGTGTGTATCGTCATAGTCCAACCCATGAATCAAGATACCGTTCATTAAAATTGAATTTCGTAGATCAAGCCGCTTTTCAGATCCTAAGACAACCGAACGGCCGCCTGAATTCAAGTCGCTGATCGCCGCCATCGCTCGCTTCGAAAAGTCGTAGCCATGCGACGCCACCGCGATCCCAAAAGCATCAAGCATTAAAAGCTTGGCACGTTCGCGTACCGAAGGCGGGATGTCGCTCGCCTTAAAGCCTTCAGCAAATCTGGCAAGTTGCTCTGAAATGGCTTGACCAGCGGCTGGCGTATTATTTTTTTGTGTTGTCATTTTGATCTCGATTTAGTCAACCTGTGCGCCAGACAGCTTCACCGCTACAGACCATCGCTTAAGCTCTTCTTCTATGAAGCTACGAAATTCACTCGGTGTGTTTCCCACTGGCACAGCGCCTAAAGCCGCCAACTTGGCAGCAAAGTCTTTTTCACGCAAAGCATTCATCGATATTTTTGATAGGGTGTTGATCACAGACTCGGGAGTTTTTGCGGGTGCCACCAGACCGATCCACGCCACCGCTTGAAATCCTGGATAGCCCGACTCGGCGACGGTAGGGATATCAGGTGTTGCAGCCGCACGCTGGGCACTTGATACCGCAATCGCACGCAACCGCCCAGACTGGATGTGAGGAATCGCGCCTGGACCCGTCTCAAACATCGCCGATATTCGTCCGGCCATCAAGTCAGTTAACGCAGCAGGACCGCCTTTGTAGGGCACATGTGTCATGTTGACCCCAGAGGCGTTTTTAAACAACTCCATGATCAGATGATTGGTGACCCCACTGCCACCCGAGCCATAATTGATTTGACCGGGACTTTTCTTGGCGAGTTCAACTAAGTCTTTTACGGTTTTGATCGGTAAATCAGGATTGACGACCAGATACTGCGGCACGATGGCGATCAAACTAATCGGCGCAAAATCACGCAATACATCGTAGGGAAGGTCTTTGTATAACGCAGGATTCACGGCCAGCGTCGCGCTCGATCCCATCATCAGCGTGAGTCCGTCCGGGACCGCCGCCGCGACAATCCGACTACCTAATATTCCAGAGGCACCGGCGCGATTATCAACGATGAAATTTGAGCCCGGAATATTGTCCGCAAACTTTTGTGCCATATAACGCGCCACCACGTCCGTGGCCTGACCTGGCGGAAACCCAACAATCATCTTCACCGGACTTTCTGGATATTGCGCATGGCTGGCGAAGTTTGTGAGGGCCAAGAGCACGGTGCTTAGCGCCAAGGTGACTCGTCTTAGAATTTGCATGTTTGTCTCTTTATTTTTTTGTTGAGGCACGATACGTCTAGAACTTAATCACCCACACCGTGACCACGCTTAGGAATCAGAGCAGACCGGATAAAGTTCATGATCTCAACACCGTTTTGATTAAATGCCCTCGTTTTAACGGTCACAATGCCTTGCGTCGGACGGCTTTTGGATTCGCGAATTTCAAGTACTTCAGATTCAGCGTAAAGCGTATCGCCCGCAAAGACAGGGGCAGTTAAATTGATCTCTTTCCATCCCAGATTCGCAACCGCCTTACCGCTGACGTCATTCACCGTCATGCCCAAAACAATCGCAAGCGTCAAGCCGCTACTCACGAGCAATTTGCCAAATTCACTTTTTTCGGCAAAAGCCGCATCGCAATGCATGGGATGAAAATTCATCGTGAGCAACGAAAAATGGATATTATCGGCATCGGTCAACGTGCGACCGGGTCGATGCTCATAGACTGCGCCTAGCTCAAAATCTTCGAGATAACGACCATAGCTTGCTTGATAGCGCTTGTGACCTACCGTCTTAATCTCCATGACTCGCCTCTTTGTTAGGTTTATTAGTTTGTACGGACAAAGTGTCGCTTAAAAAACAGGCGACTGTCAACTCGCACCAACTGATCGTCACCCAACCCGTCAACACGAGGAGTAGCCGCCCCTAAAACGCTTCAGACAAGCCCTGCCGCAACCACCAAGGCCGGCATATCAAAGCGCCCCTGCCGCAGATATTTGGGGCGCCAGTTCGCATTCGCATACAAAATACTCTTAGGATCATTTTTTAATATTGCGATAAAACTTTGACCAACCAATTGGCCTCCAACAGGGCCAAGGCGTGTTGGCACGGCATTACGTGCGTCGTCTGACTGCTGGCTCATCTGCTCCACTTTTTGCGCCCATACGTGTTGCGCCTCGGCCAGAATATAAAACCAGAGCGGTGCGGCCTGACTAAAACTAGCGCCGTAGTCAGCGATCGAGCGATTGCTCTTGAGCCCTTCGACGGTTGCTTTGCCCACTTTCAGATCTTTGGTGTCGATGGGCGTCAAACCCATCGCGAGCGCAACCGCCTGACCGCTTGGCAGGCCATCTTGAACACCACGTAACAAATTGCGATAAGCCAGATTCGCTATTTGTCCGGTTCGCGCCACCGGCATTCCATTTTTATCTCGCCGCATTGAACTGCTGTCGTCACCGGCTGAAAACTCAGGCAAAAAAGCTAAAGGATTCGTCAACGACGTGTCGATTTTGTATGAGGCCTGCACGCGCCGCGCCCCTTGAGCTACCGTTCGGTAATCAAGCCTATTATCAATTTCAAAATAGAGTTTCCAGTCGACTGCCCACTCGGCTGGAAACTCTCTAAATCCATTTAAGCCCGAGTAGTAAGACGCTGCAAAAATCTGCCTGCGTCCACTTAAGGCGGGGTTCGCCGCAAGTTCTTGTTCGGTGCCGCGCATCTCTGTATTTAGCCGATAGACCGGACGTATCAGTGAGTGGCCAAACCGATATGCAGCATCCACAAATTCAAGCGGAATCTGCCCTGCAGGCAACTGACTGGCAAAGGTCAAACGAGCCTGAGCACGATTTACTTTTCCGCCCTCACCAAAGCCCGGAAGCAGCCCGGCAACAACGTCTGCCCCAAGTAACTTAGGTAAGAAGTCAGTCAGAATCATCCACTGGTAATGCAGCGTCACAATTTGCCGTAATTCATCAAAACTTGCACGTGGATGATCAGCAGCCACCTTGTTATGAAATGCAACAAACACACCATGCATCTGACTGACCAGTACGTTCTCGTCGTTGCGCTTATCGCCTAAAATCGCTCGCCCCTTCAGGCGTGGATGGTCATGGGCATTGCTCGCAACACCCGCCTGATTCAAGGTACGGCCGACTAACAGGCTGCGCCCATCGTCTTGATACAGATAAGGCTGATCGGCCGGACCGCGCCCATACACACAATCAAGATCGAAACTCGCCGAGCGTAGATTATTTGTCGGCATACCACCAACCAAGGGGCCAAAATGATCAACCGGATTCAGGGTGAGGTCATGATCAATAAACTGGCCTAAATAGCTATAGCCTGCAGACATACCAAAATTTTCTTCATCATCAAGTTCGTCTTCTGGTGTCGCACTGATAATTAAATGGCCTTGAGCGTCTCGTTTGGATTGCCCATCGCTTTGCTTCAACGTTTCGGGTTCAGCAGACATTCCACCAAGCCCTGCTGCATCGCCCATTGCGAGCCGCTTCAAATCCTCTGAAGCAAACTTGGCGCCCGGTAACTCAGGAAACATTCTCGTATAGTCGAGCGCTGAGGACTTAGACGCAGCAGACGAAGGCAGCGACTGGGCTTTGGCTAGCGTTGTTGTGGCAACAAGCGCGGCGCCTGCCTTGAGCAAGCTACGACGACTCAGAGTGTGATTCAGCATAATTGAGTACTCCTATGTGGTGAACAGGCACACGATACGAATTGCAAATGAAGCCAGTTTGAGTAAATCGTGTAGAAATTGTGAAGATGCGGTGCTAAAACTCGAGATGAAGCCGCAAAGAGTAGACATTGACTGGTCCGCGATCGGCGTTGTAGCAAGGGTTATTGACGCGCTGATAATCGACCGTTGCCCAAAGCCCTTTTCTAACTTGTGCGCTATAAAAAGCCTCAAAGATTTGCTCTTTACGCGGATTCGTCAGTTGGCCGTCACCACAGAAAAAACCTTGTCCGCCGGCATTTAAATAGTCGACGTGCGCGCTCGAGATCCCATTGATCGCAACCCCTAAGCCAACGGTATCGTTAGGACGAGACCAACTCGTGCCCTTAATTGAGACACCAAACGACAGCGAGTTATCGATTTGCGCAAAGGAGTAAGCCTCGGCCTCACCATTATTTTTGCTGTAGCGGGCGAATACCCCAATATCGTCATTCATCGCCTGCTCCAGGCTAAGACCAAAGCCGGACTTCACTTGATTGGTTCGCACGTTTGCAACGTCTGGCGCGCCACCAGATACCTTGCTAAAGGCCACCGCATCTGACCAGGCGCCCATATTGGCCTGATTGCGAAAGAGCAACAGGCGTACGCGCCCAGGCTGATCACCTAGGCGATGGGCACGTTCAATTTCAAGATTGTCACCAAAGCTTTGCGAGTAATTGCCATTGAGTTGTAAACCGTTTGATTCGACCGGCAACAACATACGCCCAAGCCGAAAGGCCCAATCGTCGTGGTAGTACTCAAACACCAGCCCTCTCGTATAGCCCCGCGCATCAGCAGGCATCTCCCAGGCGCCATAATCCATCAACGACCAATTTAAAAAGTTGATTCGTGGATCGTGTGCATAAGTGTTTTGATCGAAGATGTCAGTCGCAGCAAATACCCCAGCTGTAATGACTAAACGACGCTTATCGATGGATCCTGCAAATTGATTAAACCCGGCCTCTTGCTCGGTTGTGCCACCACCAAAGCCGAAGGTCTGTCGCACAAAACGCCGCGACCAGTAAGCAGTCGGATCAGTGCTACCGGCTTTTTGAGCTTCACCATTCGTCATGCCGCCCAAGCCACGCAAGCCAGAAAATGGCAAGCCCTGAGTGACCTCTGGATCAACAAAAAACTCTGTCCCTTTCCATGGGCGAAAGCCAAGAAAGGCGGTTGCGCTTAAGGTATAGCCAATCTCTTGGTTGGGCGACAGGCTACTCGGCCCGTCATAAAACGACCCAAACTGCGGGTGCTTCTGCCAGACGTAGGTACTTTGAATGTTGGCGGTGAAATGCTCAAAGGGTGCCGCCTCTTGAGCTGACGCAATCGAAAGCGCCAAGGCCATGAGCAAAAAACCGAAAATGACTAGATGGCGATCGATAAATTTTTTTAACACGTTGCGCTCCTTGATCTGTACATGCAGACCAAAGATACGCAGAGCTTATGAAGCTAGTTTGAGCAAAAAATGGAGAAATTATGAACGGTCGCAAAGCGCTGGGGCGCGCATACTCTTAAATTTCTATGCGATAACCGATTCCGTACACCGACTGTATTAAATCGATGTCCGGAAAAAACTGCGCTATTTTCTTACGAATATTTTTGACATGGCTATCAATTGTGCGATCAAACACATCTTTTTCGCCAGAAAATACATCAAGCAACTGTGCCCGCGACCATACTCGACCAGGCTTGGTGCCCAGTGCTGCGAACAACTTAAACTCTGAGGGTGTTAAGTCTATTTTTTTTCCATACAGTCGTACGATAAAAGAGTCTTGATCAATCTCTAGCGGCCGATTAGGCTCTTTCTGCTGCTGTTCGTTGGGTGCATGACGCCGCAACACAGCTTTTACACGAGCGACGACTTCGCGTGGACTAAACGGCTTACAAATATAATCGTCCGCACCTAACTCAAGTCCGATGAGGCGATCAATTTCTTCAACGCGAGCGGTCATCATAATGATCGGGATCGCAGAGGTCTTTCTAAGGGCTCGGCATAATTCAAAACCATCCAAACCAGGCAACATGACGTCGAGTAAGATCAAGGCGAAGCGACCGGTTGAGACCAAAGCCTGCACTTCGCCGCCATCGACGCGATGCTCGACACCGAAACCATCGCGCTTGAGATAATCCACGACAATATCTGCGATCGCCACCTCGTCTTCAACGATCAGGATCTCTCCTTTTGCTGAACTCATGTATTTGCCTCAAGCAAGGGAAAGATCAAGCGCAGTTTTAAGCCGCCCAGCTCTGACGCAAAAGCCGCGAGCGAGCCCTCATGTGCGGTCACGATTGACCTGCAAATTGCGAGGCCCAACCCTGACCCACCCGTTTCGCGCTGCCGCGAACTGTCAGTTCTAAAAAAAGGATCAAACAACGAGGCCAACGCTGTCGACTCAACGCCAGGAGCACTGTCTTCAATACACAACTCGACCCTGGTTCCGACGATAGTCGCTTGCAAGCGAACCACTCCGCCCTGATCCGTGTAACGCAACGTATTTTCAAAAATATTCGCAAATAATTGCCTAAGCCGACTTGGATCACCGAAGACCAAGGCCTGCCCTACATAGGCGTGTTCAACGCTTAGGTGTCGCGCAGCGAAGCGATCAGAAAACGCCGTCGCTGACTCTTGAAGTAAGCCAATCACATCAACAGACTCTTTTTTAAATGCAAGCGCACCTGAGTCGGCACGGGCCAGGTCGTTTAGATCGCTTACCAACTTCGTCAGGCGCAAGGTTTCTTTATGGAGCACCTCGAATTCTGCGCGGCTAGGCGCCCGTACTTCATCAATTAAGGCCTCAATATGCGCGCGTAAAATTGATAACGGCGTACGCAATTCATGAGACGTCTGAGCCACCCAGAGGCGACGATTATTTTCGTGCTGTTCGAGTGCATGTGCGAGTCGATTAAAGTCACGGACCAAATCGCCAAACTCATCGCGACGTTCGCCAGCGATACGCGTTGCATATTCGCCCGAAGCCAAACGTCTAGTCCCAAGCGTCACCAGACGCAAGATCGAAGTGAAATGTCTAGCTAACAACAGAGCCGCTAACATCGACACGACAAGTGCGAGAACTGCCACAATCAAGACCATCTCAATACTGTGATCGACAAATGACCGATCCATCCCATTCGCTGCTGCGGTCACGACCAACCCCAGTTGGCCAACCATTTTTTGCTCGTTCATGAGTGCGCGCGTCACGACCGTATCGGTCGCTGTTGCACGCATACCCGCCAAGTAGCGTCCTTCACGATCCATCAGCACGTAGCGGCGCGCTGCGATCTTTTCAGCTGTTTCAGGCTCGGGGGCAAGCGCTTTTTCTGAAGAAACTGGTGCGGGAACGACTGGAGCAGTAACGACTGGGGCGGGCTGCAGCGCGGCAGGTGCAGGAACGACTTGCGCAGGCTTTGGCGCGGGAGGCTCTGACGCAATCGGAGCAGGGATTTGAGTAGAGGGCTGCGGGGGGGGTGGTCGCGACGTTCTATTAGAGGAGTTGCCCGACTCATTACCCGATGAGCGTCCTTGCCCTTGTCCACTCCGATTCGGTCGCGCAACCAAGCCCTCAGGCGACATCAGACAAGTCGAGCGCATAATCCCATCGCGCGTTCGATGCCAAACCTCATCACCTTCTTGCTTTCCGCGGCAATCGTCTAGTGCGCTTTGAGGTGCGCGCTGATTGGGGTTTGCTCCGGAGCCCGAGGCTCTCTGGCCCGACTCGCTACCAGTCGCTGCATTCGGGCTACCAGGCACGAGTTGCACTCGTATAAAGCTTGCCTGCTGTGAAGCGTTGAGCTGTGAAGCGTTGAGCGGTGAACTGTCGAGCGCAAGGCGTTGGCTAGCCTCCCAATCGTCAAGCACCACCTTGACTACATTGTGTGCTGTTGGACTTATATTTTCAGAGACTCGGTCTAACTGTATAAAACTCAGCCACGCAGCAGGATCATCTTTAAATAATGTCCAGTTACCGCGCGCAGCGTAAACATCCTCAAGGCGCTTGACCAACACACTTTGACGATTCAACTCTGTCTGAGCCAAGTAAGTTGAAAAGCCTTGGCGCAAATTCCAGGTCGTCAACCCAACGATGAGAGCGATCACGATCAAGCTCACCAACAACACCGATAAAAAAAGCTTATGGCCAACTGTTAGTCTCAACGCAGCACCTCGAAGCTGTTGCTATGCACGATACGACGGCCTAAGTTGCCGTGGGTTGTTTCAGCTTTTGATGCCGTAGCCATTGGGTCACGATGACAAGCCCAAAGCCTACAAAGCCAAGGACATCGGTCAAACCTGACGGGTAAGCCAACGCGACGCCAGCAACCACCAT
The DNA here is from genome assembly GCA_937952975.1 of uncultured Alcaligenaceae bacterium. Lineage (GTDB taxonomy): Bacteria > Pseudomonadota > Gammaproteobacteria > Burkholderiales > Burkholderiaceae_B > Zwartia. The sequence continues at coordinate 16,315 of CALFXX010000095.1, read as the reverse complement.
CACAGCCCGTTCAATCAAGTTCGTTTTTTCAAGAAACCAGCCTTGCAAACCGCCCGCCAAACAAATCACCCCGACCACGGCCGTCACGCTCGTCCAGGCAATTTGCATCCAATCAGCTTGCATTAACCCTTTCATTGAGCCCATCAACAACAGCCCAGTGCCGGTCTGATCTAAGGTAAACATGAACGGCACCAAAATGGCTGGTGCCACGTATTTCCAGGTTTGAAGCGTGGTCTTGTAGGGGTCGCCTTTACAGATAGCCGCTGCCGCAAAGGGTGACAGCGCGGTAGGTGGCGACACCTCAGAGAGCACCGCATAATAAAAAATAAACATGTGCGCAGCAAAAGCAGGTACACCCAAATTGATGAGCGCAGGCGCTGCGATCACAGCACAAATAATATAAGAGGCGGTGACGGGGACTGCAAGCCCCACAACCCACACTACGAGCGCGGTAAAAATAGTCGTCAACAACAACGATCCACCGGCATACTCGATCACAATCGAGCTAAATTTCAATCCAAGCCCTGTGAGTGTCACTGTACCAACAATCAAACCAGCGCCAGCGCAGGTCACCGCAATCGCCAATACCCCGGTCGTGCCAGAGGCTAGCGCTTTCGTGAGATTGGATTTATACAAACCAGACACAAAGGGTTCTTTACCAGTCAGCCAATCCCAAGACAGGATCGCAGTGTCTCGGCGCAACATACTGCTGGCGGCCGATACGACGGTCGCCCAAAACACTGACATCACTGGCGAAAAACCATAGAGCATGAAGACTACGATCGAAATCAGCGAAAAGAAATGAAACCAATATTTCTTTGTGAGCGACCATGCACCTTCGGCAGATTCAAAGTGAATATTTTTCATGCCGTATTTACGGACGTCAATCTCTACCATCACGAACAAACCAAGATAAAACAGGATGGTAGGAATACAAGCCATCAACAAAACATCGAGATAAGAGATTTTTAAAAAGTCAGCAATCAAAAACGCAGCAGCGCCGAGTACAGGTGGCGAAATAATCGCCCCCAAACCGCCTGCAGCCAGCAAACCACCAGCCGCGTTGCGTTCGTAACCAACTTTTTCTAGCATCGGAGCCGCAACAGAGCCAACCGTCACCGTTGTCGCAACACCTGAACCCGAAGGGCCACCCAAGAGAAAAGATGACAGCACAATTGTGCGGCCTACTCCCGATGACTTACCACCCATCGCAGCAAAAGAAAAATCAATAAAAAACTTACCGGCACCTGTGAACTGTAAAAATGCGCCAAATATAGTGAAGAGAATAATCAAAGTGGCAGAAACATCGACGGCCGTACCAAAGATGCCCTCAAGCGTCATGTACATATACCCGACCAACCGGTCAATCTCATAGCCCTTGTGCGTCCAAGGTGCTGGCAGATAATTACCTAACAAGGCGTACAACAAAAACGATACGGTTACGATTACCAAGATCATGCCATTGGTGCGTCTAACCGCCTCTAAGATCATCAAAATCAATACAACGCCAACCATCACATCAAGTTGATTAGGTGCCGTATTACGATCTGAGAAATCATCGCCGCCACTCAAAATATAATAAACAACGTAGAGAGCAGCGAGAGCAAAAACGATGTCCCACCACATCAGTCGATTTTTAAAGCGTGCCGTCAACGGAAAACTTAAATACACCAAAAACAAAACAAGCCCCACATGAATCGTACGCAACTCTTGCGTTGGCACGATCGAATAGGCCGCGTAAAGATGAAATAACGACAGGCCAACGGCGACAAGCGTGATGAAGACTGCGAGCCATCCGCGGTAATCATTTGAATCACCCTCCTCTTGCTTAATAAACGCATCAAGCTGCTCTTGCGTTGCCGCATCGATCGAGGATTGGCTCATATCTATTTCCAAAGTCATCAAACTAGTCGTGGGGAAAGCTCAAATCGACGATCGCCCGTTCAGGCGATCGAATGCTCAGTCGATTTTGATACCTTGTTCAGTCAAGTACTTGATTGCTCCCGGATGAAAAGGGATTGGGGTCGCAACTTGCTTCTGATCTTTAAGGGCGAGGGTAGCGTACTCTTGGTGGGTGCGCACCAACTCAGCCTTGTGATCAAACATCGCTTTGACGATTTTATAAGCCTCATCATCACTCATCTTTGAACTCGAAATCAAAATATTCGATACCGAGGCCATTTGATTGTCTTTAGCCATGCCACTGTAGGTGGCCATCGGGATCACATCTTTAAAATACAAATCCCCATATTTTTTATTCATGGCCTCAACTTCAGTCGCGTGATCAATCATGACGATTTTCATGCCGGGGCTGTTAGCCAGATCCGTGACAGCAGCAGTTGGCAAACCTCCGACCCAAAAAAACGCGTCAATCTTGCGATCTTTAATCGCATTGACCGATTCAGCAACACTCAACCGTTCGCGCTTAAGGTCTTTATCCCTGTTTAAACCTGCGGCTTCAATCAAACGAAACGCCATCACTTCTGTAGCGCTACCGGGTGAACCGGTACTGACACGCTTCCCTTTTAGGTCAGCCATCGTCTTGATGTTGGTCGACTCAACTGTCACCACATGCATACGGTTTGGGTATAAAACCAATAGGGTACTTAGCCCGACTTTTTTACCAACAAACTTACCCTCACCCACCAAGGCATCTTTGGCCGCATCCGACATTGAAAATGCAATATACGGCTTACCCGAGCCAATCAAATTCAGATTATCAACCGAGCCGCCTGTGACCTCGGCGGTTGCCGACATACCGGGCACCTGCTTAGACAACACGGCCGCCAACCCGCCACCCATCGGGTAATAGACGCCACCGGTTCCACCCGTCGCAATCGATAGATTCTGTGACTGCACAGTTGCGCAGAAAAAGGCGAAAAATATTCCAAGAACTTTGAGAAGTTTCATTTGAAATCTCCGAAACATAAACAGAAATGACACTGCAAATCAAACAGTCTGCAGCAACGGTAACGCGCCACCAACCTTACTCTTTATAACTGCCGTCCACTTTATCAAGCTGGCGCAACATCGCTGGCCATTCAAGCACACCATATCGACGTGTCACACTCGGATTCCATTGGGCGTTGGCCTTTGCGACAACATCAGCGGGCGGGATAATCAATTCAGCATTACACGCCATCGCATCAACCTGAACCTTACAGGCAAGCTCAAGTCGATAAATACTGTTAAAGGCCTCAGGAATTGAAGGCCCCAAGGCCAACAAGCCGTGATTATGCAAGATCATCACCTCAGCATCACCCAAGTCACGCTGCAAACTCTTTTGCTCGGACAAGTCAACCGAAATACCTTCAAAGTGGTGATAGGCAACTTTGGCAAATCGTGTCGCCGTTTGCGTCAAGGGCAATAACCCGCACTTCAGTGTAGAGACTGTCATGCCAGCGCGCGTATGCGTATGAATAATACAAGCCGCATCAGGACGCGCAGAGTGAATTGCACTGTGAATCACAAAGCCAGTGCGGTTGATGCCGTAGTCTTCATTTGGCCGATCAATAATATTGCCGTCGATATCGATTTTGATCAGACTTGAGGCTGTGATTTCTGTGTACAGCAAACCATAGGGGTTGATCAGGTAGTGATTAGGCTCGCCTGGCACCATCGCTGAAATATGATTCGCAATCATATCGGTCATGCCATAGAGCGCGACAAGGCGATAACACGCGGCAAGTTCAACACGCGTCTGCCATTCTTGCGCACTCACTCGACCTTTAATGGGCCCAGCTGGAATTTTTGCTGAGGTATTCATCATGATTGATGACACAGTGTTCATAGGATCTCCTGATTTTTTGTTTAATGTTGTGTTGTTAAAAGCTTGCCTAAATCAGAGACGTCAGCAAGCAGCTCTAAGCGCATCACCATGTCATGCACACGCTGAGCACGTGCGCCCAGGACCTCTTGCGTATGGGCAAAAAACTTCTCGACGATTTCGGTACTTTGAAGAGGCCATTCTGGTTCACCGCGCGCATTGTCGATCGCATGCCTAAAGACCTTGCCGTTGGACAATTCAATCTCGATTGTTGCGGCGCGCTGCTCAGGATAACCGACGTCAAGTTGAGGATCAGCTGTCACAGTAATTTTTTTCATCAACGCTCGTACCGCGGGCTCTCGCAGGCGCGATTCTACGTACTGAAAAATCGAGGCATTGCCGTGTAACAGAGCGACAGCCACAGAAAAGCCAATACTAAACTGAGTTTGCTCGGCGTTGACTGGCGCCTCAATCGAAGCGGCTAAGGTCACGGTATCGACAGCAATGCGCATCGCAACGATTGCAGACGGATCAATTTGCTCTTGCCTCACGACCTCTAACGCGACATCCAGAGGGGCATGGTTACCGCGACAGCCAGCATGGCGCTTCAAATACGTTTCAGCAATCCTGAAGTCATGCCCGAGCCCGTTTAAGGTCGTTGAGCTTTGAGCCGACCCACCAAAGGCCGGTAAAAATCCTTTTTCAAACACCTCGGGCGCACCATGCAAGCCAGAACGAGCCAGCAACGCCGCAACAATACCGCCTTCGCAGCCGCGCGCGACTTGGAGGGGCTGCGTCGTTGAACTTTTAAGCGCTTCTTTCATTCCGACGCCCAAATTGGCTGCAATCGCCAAAGCATCGGCTGCGGCCTCGGCTGACAGACCGAACAGACGCGCCACACCAGCCGCAGACGAGACTGCTGCCAAAATCGCAGTCGGCTGAAACCCTCTACCAACATTGGCGGGATACGTGTCGCGACCAAGCCGCAAGAAAATTTCGTAGCCTGCCACCGTCGAGGCAATTAAGTCAGCACCCGAGCTGTGCATGGCTTCGGCTTGTGCAAACACTGCAGGAATCACGACCGAAGAAGGATGGCCGCCAGTAAAACGCGAACCGTCTTCGAGATAAGTGCCATGGGTCGCATAAGAGTTTGCGAGTGCCGCCTCGCGCGCACTCGCTCGCTGCGCCAACCCCCACAGCTGTGCTACCTTGGCCTCAGACTCAAAAAGCGCAATAACCGGACGACTCAATCCAAGTTGTGCACCCGCGATGCCGACGCCCAGTGTGTCGAGCAGACGCAATTTAATTGCGCTGATGATGTTTTCAGGCAGACTCGTCAGCGCGACCTGCGAGACAAAGTCACCGAGCTTTGCAGCAATCATGGCTACTCGGCTCGCAGATTAAGGTCAGCAATCACTTTTTTCCATTTTGCGACATCAGCGCGTAATTTTTGGGTAAATGAGGCTGAGCTATCGGCCACAATTTCAGCGCCTTCGCTCGAAAACTTTTGACGAATATCGGGCAAATTTAAGACTGCCACAATATCTTTGTTAAGTTGATCAAGAATCGGTTGGGGTGTTTTAGCAGGTGCGAAGATACCGTACCACGTGTCGGCCTCATACCCCTTCAAGCCCGCCTCATCGATGGTCGGGATCCCTGAGGCTACCGCCGGCCGTCTAGCACTCGTTGTCGCCAAAGCGCGCAGGTTTCCAGTTTCGATATGCTGCAAAACGACTGGAGCGTTCGCAATCCATACCTGTGTCTGACCGCCGAGCATATCGGCCATCGCCGGCCCACTTCCCTTGTAAGGCACATGTGTGATCTGCACACCCGCCATACTCTTAAAAATTTCAGTGGCCAAATGAGAAGGACTTCCGTTTCCCGGCGAGGCGTAATTTAATTTACCCGGATGCGCTTGGGCGTAAGCGATCAAGTCGGCCATTGTTTTAACGGGCACTGAGGGATGCACGACAAGAATATTCGGCGTGTTAGCAACCATCGTGATCGCGGCGAAATCAATGGTCGAATCAAAGCCCGGGTTGGCGTATAAGCTTTGGTTGACTGCATGCGTGCCCAGCACACCAAAGATCAATGTATAGCCATCAGGGGCAGCCTCTGCTGCAGCCTTCGTGCCGATATTTCCACCGGCGCCCCCTCGATTTTCAACAATGACCGGTTGCCCCCATTTTTCAGACAGCTTTTGGGCGATCGGCCTGGCTAAGATATCGGTACCGCCCCCGGGCGGAAACGGCACGATCAATTTGACGGGCTTATTTGGATAGGTTTGCGCAAGCGCCGCAGTCGAACACGCAAGCCATAGGGCTGCACAGAGTGAGAGGCGCTTTAAAGTACTGTTCATTTATTTTTTCCAGGCACGCATACGGTCAACCATCTCAGGCGCAGCGCCCAAATAATTTGCTGGGTCACACAAGCGATCAATGGTCGCTCGATCGAGTTTGCCAGAAATTTTTTCGTCGGTATAAAGTACCTCTGCAAGCTTAAGACCCCTAGTCGCGGCAACGCGACAGGCGTCGTACACCACATCATGGGCGGTTTGACGTCCAATAAAAGGAGCCAAACCCATCATCACAGCCTCGGCAACGATCAAGCCTCCAGAGATATCTAAGTTCTTCAACATACGAGCCGTATCAACTTCTAAGCCACTCAGCATAAATTTCGCTTGATGCAACGCGCCCGCGGTCAAAATAAACGACTCGGGGATTGCTGCCCATTCAATATGCCAGGGGCCCGTTGCACGCTCAAAGTCTTGCACCATGGCATCAAGCGCCAAGCCCGCGTGCTGCCGCACCGACTTTGAAGCGCTTAACATCAATTCGCAAGAAATCGGATTACGCTTTTGAGGCATCGTGCTCGATGCGCCACGGCCTTTGACGAAGGGCTCAAACGCCTCGCCAAGCTCATTGGTCATCATCAACATGATATCCAGAGCTATTTTCCCTAGCGAGCCGGTGACTAACGCCAGAAATTGAATCGTCTCGGTCAATCCGTCGCGCGCGACATGCCAGGTGACTGGTGCCGCCTCGAGCTGTAACTCAGTCATCAGCGCCGCATGCACGGCCAACCCTTGCGAGCCTAAAGAGGCGAGCGTGCCGGCCGCGCCGCCAAACTGCCCGACTAACACGCGAGGTTTAAGCTGGAGCAAACGTTCGCGATGTCGTCTGATCATCAACAACCAAACTGCGACCTTATAACCAAACGTAATCGGCAGCGCATGCTGAAGATGCGTACGCCCCGCCATCGGCGCATCTCGGTATTGAGCAGCCAGTGCATCAAGAATTTGATCGAGCTCGTTCAAATCAGTTTCAATGATGTTCAACGCGGCCCGCACCTGCAAGACCGTCGCCGTGTCCATGATGTCTTGGGTGGTGGCACCCCAATGTAAATACTCACCTTCAGGCCCGCACATTTTCGATAACTGATGCACCAAGGGCAAGATCGGATAGCCCACGATTTCAGTTTCGCGCTTAAGTTCAACCATATCAAGTTTGGTTGAATCGGCTTTTTGCGCGATGACCTCAGCGGCCTGTGCAGGAATCACCCCGAGCTCGCCCTGCACTTTGGCCAAGGCAATCTCAGTTTCGGTATAGCGATAGACGGTCGCGGCATCATCAAACACGTCACGCATCGCAGCCGTACCAAACATATCTTTAAAAATTGAAGACTCAAGCATCGAGATTGGCATGGCAATATCATCATCAGTGGGGATGCCATATAGTAGGAGGGTGCTTTTGACTCGTCAACGTCGCCGCTTGGTCTCTTCGTTTGAGCAACACGGCGTTTACCCTAGCTTGAAGGTCGCCGAGTCAGCAAAAGTCGCCACACAAAGAAGCCAAATGCTATAACGACCGTGTAGCACTGCGCCTGGTTGGCAATGACTCCTGCTTGTTTGACCCTGTCCTCTGCTTGCCTGACCTTGATCCCGTTACCCTAAAAGACTCGACTGCCATGAATGTTCGTTTTGCACACAAACTATTTTTATCAGCCACTCTGAGCGCCGCAGCATTATTTCAGAGTGCTCCAGCCTTGGCGCAAGATTACCCCTCTCGCAACATCACAATGGTGATGCCGTATCCCGCGGGAGGGCCGGGCGATATCATTACTCGACTGTTCGCCTCGGCGATGCAAAAACAATTAGGCCAAACAATTGTGGTTGACAATCCATCGGGAGCAGGCGGCAGCATTGGCACTGCCAAGGTGGCACGATCAGCGCCAGATGGCTACACGCTACTCATGATTCATATCAGTCACGCCACCAACGTGTTGATGATTAAGAACCTTTCCTATAGCCCGATTGATGACTTTGAGCCAATCGGCCTGGCAACTGTCGGGCCGATGGTGGTCACGGGTCGCAAAGACTTACCAACAAAAGATGCTAAAGAGTTTGTTGCGTATATTAAAGAGAATGGTCCCAAGATCAGTATGGGTCACGCGGGGATCGGCTCTGCCTCGCACCTTTGCAGCCTGATGTTCATGGATGCTTTAGATGTCAAGCTCACGCTTGTCCCGTATAAAGGGGCTGCACCAGCAATCAACGATTTGATGGGTGGACAGATTGACATGATGTGCGATCAGACCACCAGCACGTTACCCGCTATTAGTGGTGGTCGCATTACGGCCTATGCAGTCGCGGGCACACAACGGCTTGCAGCACTGCCAGATCTGCCGGCTTTAACTGAGGTCGGGGTAAAAGGCTTTGACATCAGCATTTGGTTTGGGCTGTATGCCCCAAAAGGCACACCAAAACCAATCATTAACAAGCTCTCGGCGGCCTTGGCCGCTGCGGTCGTTGACCCCGACGTCAAAGCAAAGCTTGATAGCATTAGCACAACGCCCGTCTCACCAGACCTTGCGGTACCAGAAAAACTGCGGGCTCACTTAAAAAACGAGATTGAGACGCTAGGCCCCTTGCTAATTAAGTCGGGAATTACACCGAATTAAGAGTTTTGCTTGGCGCACTACCCGTTCTACCCTACAAGGTTTAGCGGGCAGTGCGCACGCGTGGAATTAAAACTGCACTACCGCGCGCCCACGTACGCCCGACTGAATCAGCTTGTCGCAATGCGCTTTTAAATCATCAAAAGCAATTGTGTACGCGATTCGATGGATATGGCTGGGCCGCAAGTCACCACCCTTTTGCATACGCTGCCACACTGCACCGCGCATAGGAACAGGATGATTGCCGTTGATACCCACCAGCGAGACCGCTCGCAAAATAAACGGATAAATCGCGGTCGTAAGCGTTTCGCCGGCCGCATTGCCAAACGCGCACACTACGCCGCGCTGCTTGGTTGAGCGCAGGGCAGCATCTAGCGGCTTACCCCCAACCGCATCAATCACACCCGCCCATCTTTGCTCTTCTAAAAATTTATCGCCACCTGCAATGTCATCACGCCCAATGACCTCTGAGGCGCCAATACTTTTTAAATAGGCGGATTCAGTATCTTTTTTGCCGGTGCTAGCCACAACTTGGTAACCCAAGCCCGCCAGCATGTCGATCGCAAACGAAGAGCTCCCGCCCGTGCCGCCAGTCACCAAAATTGGGCCATCTACTGGCTTAACGCCGCGTAACAACAGTTCATCGACAGCCAACGCTGACGTGTAGGCCGCCAACCCCATCGCCACCGACTCGAAAGGATCGGTATCCTCTGGAACATGGGCAGCCCAACTTCCAGGAACCCGCACATACTCGCTGTAAGCACCGTCGCGTCGCATACCAAACTCGCGCCCGCCTTGAACAGTGACACAGTCGCCAAGCTTGAAATGTGGGTGACTAGACTCAACCACCAATCCGGCCACCTCTACGCCAGGAACCGCTGGCAAATTCGAGAGCACCTTACCCACACCAGTCACTGCACGCGCGTCTTTGTAATTGACGGCCGCGTACTGCGATTGAATCACGATGTCGCCTGGGGCAAGATCTTCGAGGGTCTGTTCGATCATGCGACTGACACGTTGCCCGCTCTCTTCGTATAACTTGATAGATTTGAATTTCATGATTGTCTCCGTGACGTCTTAGGCGCGCTGAATCACCGCAGCACAAGCGAGCAAGGCATCGATCTCAGCCGTCGACAAGCCAAATTCAGTCAAAATCTGGCAGCTGTGCTCAGCAAGCGCGGGCGGCCCATAACGCACACGAGACTGCGCGTCACGATCGCCCGCAGCAAACCCTGGCATGCGCACCAACCCCGCCACCGAACTATGCGTATCGACAATGACGCCGTTGTGCGCCAACTGAGGCGACTGCATCACCATGTTGTAGTCGGCGATCGGCCCACAAATAATATCGGCAGCCTCAAAGAGCTCTTGCCACTCGAACGAAGTCTTGTGCGCAAGTAATGCTGTTAACTCTTGCATCAAGGCATCGCGATTCGCGACACGCTTGGGAATTGTCGCAAAATCAGGGTGTATCGCCAAAGCGGGCTTGCCCAACAGATTGCACAGCGCGACCCAGCGATCATCGTGATAAGCGGCAATCATGATCCAGCCATCTTTCGTTGGATAGGCTTCATTAGGCGCCGAGTACGGTGCAGCCGTACCCGTGCGCAAGGGTAGTTCGTTGCTAGACAAGTATGAGGCGACGGCTGATAACTGCAACATCAAAGCGCTGTTGTATAAAGAAAAATCGAGATGCTGACCTTGCCCCGTTGCGTCACGCACGCGTAACGCAGCCAGCACAGACGAGGTTGATATAAAGCCAGTCACCATATCCACAGCCGGCACAAGCACCTTCATTGGTGGCGACGTCGCATCACCAATATTGCTCATCAAACCCGACACCGCCTGCACGATTCCATCCACACCGGCCTTGTCACGCCATGGTCCGGTCTGCCCATAGGCTGAAACAGAGCCAAAAATCAAACCGGGATTGATCGCCTGCAGCGCTGCAAAACCCACACCAAGCTTATCCATGACGCCAGGTCGAAAACTTTCAAGCACAATATCAGCCTGAGCAGCCATGCGCTTAATTAACGCAACACCTTCAGGTTTTTTCAGATCGATTGAGATAGAACGCTTATTACGATTGAAGCTCATTGAAACAACCGACTCGCCTTCTTGCCAGGGTGGCCCGAGCTTTCTGCCAATGTCTCCCCCGGGAGACTCAACTTTGATGACCTCAGCGCCCATATCCCCGAGCTGCATGCCGATCAGGGGGCCAGCGCCGATCTGCGTGAAATCAAGCACTTTGATGCCACTTAAGGCGTGATTAATGTTCACGTGCTCTGTGCTACTCATGACTGCTTTCCTATTTATCAATCTTTAAACCAATCGCCTTAATAATTTTTTGCCAATAGAGCAAATCCTTCTTAATCATTGCATCCATTTGTTGAGGATTCAGGTACGTGACGATGAACCCTTGCCCCGTCAGGCGTTCTTTAGTTGTCGGGTCTGCAAGCGCCCTGCCGATTTCAGCGGATAACTTTTCAACGATATCTTTAGGTGTATTGGCCGGTGCAAGGATCGAATACCAAAGCGGCACTTCAAACCCAGGCAAGCCGGCCTCGGCGATTGTAGGAACATCTGGCATCGCAGCGGAGCGTACCGCGGTGGTGACACCTAAAGCGCGCAATTTGCCGGCCTTGACGTACTGCTCAAGCGAAGCCATCGTCCCGATCGCGCTTTGAACCTGCCCGCCAATCAAATCTGCGATCGCAGGACCGGTTCCCTTGTACGGCACGTGCGTCACCTTCACCCCGGCAGAATAATTAAAGACTTCAAAGGCGATGTGTTGGGCCGTTCCGGTACCTGGAGTGCTGTGATTAAACCTGCTGGGATCGGCCTTCACCAAGGCGATAAAACTCTTTAAATCAGTCGCCGGCACCGACGGATTGACCACCAGAACCATAGGTACCGAGGCCACTTGCGCAACAGCTACAAAATCTTTTTCAATATCAAACGGAACGTTGTTATCAAGCCAAGGGTTAATCGTGACCTGATTCGACGCCATCAAAATGGTGTAACCATCTGGCGCAGACTTTGCCACGAATTCAGAGCCGATATTGCCGCCCGCTCCAGCCCGATTATCGACTACAACACTTTGCCCAAAGGCTTCAGCAAGGCGCGGCGCGATCGCTCGCGCCAAAATATCATTACCACCACCCGGAGGAAAAGGTACGACAAAGCGGATAGAGCGGTCTGGAAACTTAACGTCGGCTTGAGCAAGACACTGCTCAGACGCAACCGAGCCGACTAGCAAGATTGCCATGGACAGAACTCGCGCAACACGCTTTACCGCGTGTTTCCATCTAGAAGAAAGGGTTTGAACCTGGTTATTTTTTTTAAAATCTTGACTCATGCTTACCCTCTCTATTTTCTCTGCAATCTCTGTTACTTAAGCCGACCGACTGGATTTAGGCAAGGTTCCGAGAATGATGCCGGCAATAATCAAAACCGTTGCAATCAGTAACGCAGGCCCCAATACTTCGCCTAAAAATAAACTTGCGCAGAACAAGCCGATCAGCGGCACACCAAGCAGGCCCATCGACACCGCTGCAGCAGGCAAATCGCGGCTAACAATATTCATCAGCCAGTAAGCGATACCATTGCCAAGCAGTCCATTAAACCCTACCAACAGCACCATCTCTAGCGACCACTTCACTTGTGGTGCCCCCTCTAGGGCGAACGCCAAGACCACTTGGGTCAAACCACCTACCAGCATCTGCCAAGGTAACAACGCAAATAGTGGCGTCACCCACTTGTGTGCACGCCCATAAACGATCGAGATCGCCCAAAGTAAAGCCGCTAACAATACAAATCCATGCCCAATCAAAATATTGCGATCGCTCCAGTCCATCGAACTCGGCTGCAAAATCAAGATCAGACCAGACATACCGATCACCAAGCCAAGAATCCGGCGTGGCGTAAACGGTTCGTTTAAAAATAACCAGGCTGCAGGAAGCACCCACAAAGGCGTTGTATATGCCAACACAATAGATTTTCCAGCGGGCATGTACTGCAAACCCACACTAACCAAAACCGAAAATCCAACCATATGCAACCAGCCAATACTGAAAATGACTGGTAGATCTGCTCGCACCGGAATGCGCAATTGTTTAGTTGCCAGACACACTACAAAAAAAATAATGCACATGGGGACTAACCGAAACGCAGTCACCCAAACCGGTGAAACAAATTCAAGGGATTTTTTAGCGATGACCCAGTTCACTCCCCAGATCATCACAAGTAAAACGAGCAGAAGTATTGCGCGGTGCCGGCGCGAAGCTTCAGACTGCATCAGTATCGTAGCGAAAGCCACCCGCTGCATTTGGCTCGATTCGCCCAATCGTTGGAGCCGGAAAATGCGCCGGAAAAATCAGATTGCCTGTACCCGCATGCTTGTCAATTAAAGCGGTCCGCGAGACGCGTGCCAAATCCTGATCTGTGTCGGCTGTCGTCGACATCTCGGGATAACGCAATTGAATCTGATGATGAATCACATCACCAGTCAGCACGCCACGCTGACCTTCAGACTCAAGGTTAATCACGATGTTGCCGGGCGTATGCCCGTGGCAAGCTTCGATCCACAACCCTTTGTCGACTTCGTGGTCGTCAGCGATCAAAACGGCTTGCTTGGCGCGGACAACTGGGTCGATACTGTCTTCGAACGCTTGTGTATGTGTGTCTTTTTTCCCGCTGCGATACAGTGCATCAGCCTGATCGAATTCAGTCTTTGACATTAAATACTTCGCATTTGGAAAGGTAGGCTTCCAGACACCATCAACCAAACGGGTGTTCCACCCCACATGATCCCAATGCAAATGGGTACACATCACGTAATCGACTTCTTCAGGCTTGACCTTAGCCTTAGCCAACGCACCCATAAAATCATTATTCATTTTATGAAACGCAGGACGCAGCGGGCGATCCTTATCATTACCACAGCATGCATCGACCAAAATGGTGAAGCGACCAGTCTTGACCACAAAAGAGTGAAAGCTCATTTGTAATCTACCATCGCTTGTCAATTGACCACCGGGCAATTCACGCAAACACGTCGTCAGCATATCTTGCGTCAAGTCCGGAAAAAAATCGCGCGCGGGCGCGTAAGGACGCTCGACCTCAACGACTCTTTCGACCATATAACGCCCAACTTTAGTGATACCCATCCTTTTGCCCCTTATTTTTTGTTTTTGAATATTCTGAGCACAACTGTATTGCTTCGATATCTTCTAGTCAAACCGCTTGATCAACCGGGCACTAGCGCTTGAAATACCATGCTAGCAAGGCCACCGACACAACCACTACGGCAGGCCAAAGTAAACGTTGAACCTTTGATGCACTAGGCTCGGCAACCACAGGGGCCTCGCCCTGCCCCCCCTCATCGCCGGCACTTTCGACAGCCGGAAATTTAGCCTGCAGCGCTTCATCGAAACGCTTGAAAAAATCTTCGGCTAAAGACTTCGCGACGCCATCAATCAAACGCTGCCCCAATTGAGCGATTTTGCCCCCGACTTTTGAATGTACGGTGTATCGCAATTCACATCCTGCTCCTTGAGGGATCAACTCGACCTTTGATTCGCCTTGACCAAAACCAGCAACGCCACCTTGTGCCTCAAACTGCAACGCATACGATACAGGTGCCTGAATATCTGCCAACTTAACTTTGCCATTGAACTTAGCAGAGACAGGACCGATCTTGACCGCAACAGTCACCACGTACTCACTTTCGGTGACACGTTCAAATTTTTCGCATCCAGGGATGCACATTTTTAAAATTTCTGGATCATTTAGCGCATCCCAGGCCTGTTGTTGCGACGCTGCCAAAAGGCGATTACCTTGCATATCCATATTTTTCTCTCAAATTAATCATTAACTTTTTACCAACTGCCTCAAGCTATGCGCCAAATCTTCGAGGCGTGCCAGATTGTGAATGGCCAGCATGCCGTCTACTTTTTTGTGCAATACCGCTGCCCCGCTAGCTTTGGGCTGATACTCTTCAAACCGTAACATAGGGTTTAACCATAACAGACTGCGACTGTTACGTTTTAGCCAAGCTAACTCAGTCTCTAATTGTTCTGAACTGCCTGTGTCTAACCCGTCGCTAATGAGCAGCACCACGGTACGACGGCCCACCAGTTGACGACTTTGCGTGCGTCGCAACGCGGCAAGCGACACACCGATTTGCGTACCACCCGCAAAGTCACTGATCAAGCGATTCGCACCTTCTAACATTGCATCGGTGTCCGTCAGACGAAAGACAGAGTTTAAATCGGTAAGATGATTGCCAAAGGCGAAGACTGAGCGGGCGACCCGTCGTGTACTTTGATGTAAAAAAGCTAACATCAATCGGGCATAACGCTCCATTGAGCCAGACACATCAATCAAGAGCAACACAGGTAAGGGCTCGAGCCTACGGGCTAAATAGGGCAATGAGAGGATCTCGGCATCGTAACGCGCAGACTCCCGTAAGGTTCGCCTCCAATCCAGGCGAATACCGTGTGAAGCGCTTTGTAAGCGTCGGGCCTTAAGCTGCGGCCATGGCAGAGGAATCTCGCGCGCAAGCCGCTCAACGAGGCGAAACTCACTCGCACTCAAACTTTCGAAATCAGCATGCCTCAAACGTGCCCGGTCGCTCGCCGACAGTGCGGCATCGAATTCAATTTTTTCCTCTTCTCGGGGTGGCTGGTTGATCGCTGCGCGTACCGCAGCCAGTGCCTCCTGCGCCCGAGCAAGACGCTTAGGCTTGGGTGCTGCCTCGGTTGTTTTGGGCAACATTTGCGCAAGCAATTGTTGTGTCAACTCGGGGTTGCGAAAATAGGCATCGAAAAGCTGATCAAACACCGCTTGATCTTGTTGACGACACACTAACGTAGCTGATAAGGCCGCGCGCAAATCGGCTTTCGCTTCAAGACCCACCAGCACGGCAGCCTGCACGCCAAGTCCAATACGCGAGCTGTCCATTGGTAGGCCAGCGCGTCTGAGTGTTCGTCCAAAGCCGATAATATTTTCGGCCATCTTGCCACGACGTGCGTCACCTAGTTGCATCGCAAGCACCTGCACAGTGATGGCGCATCAAACATCTTGCTATGTCGAGGAGTCAGTGTCTGAGGCAGGCTGCAACAAGGCTTCAAGCATCGGTTCAAGCGCTGCGATATCCTCACGCTGTTTGAACAAAATACCCACGGTATCTTGCACCACCTCAGGGTCAAGCTTCAACGTATTCAACGCGACGAGCGCACGCGCCCACTCAACGCTCTCGGCAATACCTGGACTGCGACTAAACGCATTCGCAAAAGGCGCACTACGCAGTCGCGCAACAAAGGTCGCCACCTGCTCGGCCAACGCCTTACCGGCTTGCGGCACTTGTGCTTGCACAATCGCAAGTTCGCGCTCACGCTCGGGATAATCAAGCCATTGGTATAAACAGCGCCGCTTCACTGCATCATTTAAATCGCGTGTACGGTTACTCGTCAAAATCGTGACAGGCGC
Source organism: uncultured Alcaligenaceae bacterium (assembly GCA_937952975.1). GTDB lineage: Bacteria > Pseudomonadota > Gammaproteobacteria > Burkholderiales > Burkholderiaceae_B > Zwartia. The sequence goes on along the minus strand of CALFXX010000095.1, from coordinate 102 downwards.
GCACGTTGCGTGAATCGTTCCAAATTCTGGGATACTGACTTGAAATTCACCTAAATACTCTAGCAAAAACGCTTCAAAGGGTGCGTCGGCTCGATCGACCTC
>CALFXX010000094.1 GCA_937952975.1 uncultured Alcaligenaceae bacterium | reverse complement strand
CATTAGCTTGTTACTAACAACTATAAAACCCGATTGTTCTCAATGATCGGTCTCGAAACATCCGCGACAGCGCAACACACAGATTAAAATGCCTTTCAATTCTAATTGCACTGGTACGCGATGATATACAGAAAAGAGATAGATGGGCTAAGGGCGCTAGCTGTGTTGCCTGTCATATTATTTCATGCAGGCTTTGCACCTCTTCGCGGAGGTTTTGTAGGCGTTGACATCTTCTTTGTCATTAGTGGTTATCTAATTACGACAATCATCGCAGATGAAATAGAGCGTGGTTCATTTTCATTGATTAAGTTTTATGAAAGACGCGCGCGCAGAATCCTACCTGCGCTTTTTTTTGTGATGCTGTGTACGCTTCCCTTCGCCTGGTTTTGGATGCTTCCAAATGAATTAACCCAATTTTCTGAAACCTTAATAGCGGTGCCTTTATTCTACTCTAATATCCTTTTCTATCTGACAAGTGGGTATTTTGAAACTGCATCTGAGCTTAAGCCATTGCTTCATACTTGGAGCTTAGCGGTAGAAGAGCAATTCTATGTTCTATTTCCACTATTTTTGTTATTTTCGTGGCGAAGACTAGATAAAAAGCAGATTATCTTATTGCTCATATTACTAGCACTGACTAGTCTGCTTACAGCCCAATGGGGATCACTAACCCATCCATCATTCACCTTTTTTTTACTCCCAACCAGGAGTTTTGAATTACTGATTGGCTCTTTAATTTCATTATCTATCAATCCTCAAAAAATAAGCAAGTCTATCAGTCAACCCTTCCGTAAATATCTCAGTATTGTCGGTTTATTACTCATCGTATATGCAATCGTCTCATTTAATGAAAAAACTCCGTACCCTAGTTTATATACGCTCATACCTACGCTTGGTACTGGTTTAATACTTGTATTTTCAAGTAGTCAAGATATTGTTGGTAAGTTGCTAGGAAGTAGATTATTCGTTGGTATCGGATTGATTAGTTACAGTACATATTTGTGGCACCAGCCTTTATTGGCTTTTGCAAGACTAAAAATTTTTAGCGAACTAACTGGCACGAATCTTTTCATTATTATTAGTAGCACTGTGTTGTTAGGCTATTTGAGTTGGAGATTCATAGAGAGACCTTTTCGAGATGTAAAAACAATTTCTCTCAAAAAGTTTACCGGTCTAGTCGTAGGGCTAGCAGCTATATTTGTAGGAACGGGCTTGTATGGGTACAAAAATGAAGGTCTGCTATCCCGATTTCCTGTCGAAGCACAACTGTATGTTCAAAATAATGATTTTAATAATTGGTATATTCCGGTACGTAAAGATCAATGTCACTTACAAGACATTAACTTAACCAAGCACGCAGGTATTTGTTATGAAAATAAAAGGCCTTTAATAGCCATATGGGGCGACTCTCACGCATCTGCACTCTACCCTGGACTTAAAAAACTACAAGAACAGTATAGTTTTGGAGTGACTCAACTAACGGCAGCAGGTTGCCCGCCGTTAAGTGATATCGATACGCTGACCAGGCCTAATTGCGATCTGATTAACACGAAGAACCTGCAAGATCTTAGCCTGGCTAATCCTGATGTTTTAATATTACATAGCGCTTGGAAGTACGCAAATAATGATTTAATACAAAGTAAACTAAACGATTTACTAGATAAGATTAGTACTCGTCTGCCAAACACAAAAATTATTATTATTGGACCCGTTGTAAGATGGTCGGTTAGTCCCCAATATTCAGGTTATTTATTTTGGCTAACTAACAAGAACATACCTGTACCGAAGAGATTGAACGGTACGGTTCTGACCGAGATGGATTCGTTGCTTGAAGGCATTGCAATTAGTAGAAATATAAAATATCTATCTCTAAGTAAAATCCTGTGTAACGATGAGGGATGCTTATCAAGACTCGGCAATAATATAAATGATTTTGTTCAAATCGATAGCTCTCATCTATCTAAGATTGGGTCAGAATTTATAATAGATCTTATAAAAAGTGAAATTATGACTAACGTACGAGAACGATGACTGTGCGTACGCTTAAGACTCGAGCGCTGCAATTATTTTATTTTAGGCAGTTAGCCGTTTGCCTGCGTCACAGGTTGAGCGATGACATACATAATATCGCTCGGCAGTACGCGCAAAATCGGTAGCAGACAAAGTACGCCTAGGTAAAGTGCAGTCCCATTAATAACTGACCGCTTTGCTTTGGTAAATACTAGGCGGCTATACAGCCCTTTAAGGTGCACACTAGAAAGATGGCCGGTCTTTTTAACCACATAACCTTGTTTACGCAGTAAGTTCATCAAATTATCAGGATGAAAGTAATGCACGTGGGGTGAAGGTAACCCAACTTGCCACATTCGACCGAAGGGGGCCCTTAAACCGAGACGGCATAGCCATTTAGCGAGCCTGTAAAATATACCTTTACTGCTAGGTAGGTTTAATACCAGCAAGCCATCCCGATTGAGTCGCCTTTTACAATCCGCCAGAACGGTTTGTACATCTGGAATATGTTCAATTACATCGTTGAAAACAATAACGTCAAATTTTTCGTTTGGCTGCAAAGCCTCTGGGAAGTAGCCCAGTCGCACCGAGCGCCCTCCTTTTGCTGCTTCAGCGAACACCTGTCGGTCTGGCTCTATTCCTGTTGCGTCGAATAGATGGTCGGAAAGATCTAAAAACCACCCGTTGGCACAACCAACATCTAAAAGTTTACCTCTGGCCGTTCTATAACTCGTGATCTGTTTCAATAATTCTTTGAAATTTCTTAGCCTCAAGGCAATTAGCGCGCGTGCCCGTGCGCTCTCATCTAGCTCGGCATGCGCGGCCGACTCATTAATTGCGTGACGAAGATCAGCGTGTTCGTAGCCACAAGCCTGACACAAGCTGTGCCATGGTTGCAGGCCTCTCTGTAATAACGAACTACAGGTGGGACAATGTCTGCTTCGCATACCTAATCGGCTATCATTGAACAGATTCGAATCGGCGAAAGTATAAATAGTTTACTTAAAATAGCAACACATCTTATTTGATGGATCCGATTAAATTAATTTTCTTCTCATAAGCAATCACGTCATATGCAAAGTCAGGTGAAATAGTGGCCGAACCCAACTTACCGTTGCGCGTTGCAGTCGTCATCCCTTCGTACCGCGTCACCGAGCATATTTTGAGCGTACTGCATGCAATTCCTCAGGATATCTGGAGAATTTACGTGGTTGACGACGCGTGCCCTGACCGTTCTGGTGATTATGTCGATAAACATCAACAGGACCCACGTGTGGTCACCTTGCGGCACCCAAATAACAGAGGGGTTGGAGGCGCTGTGATGACGGGCTATCAAGCAGCGCTAAAAGATCAGGCCGATGTGATCGTCAAACTAGACGGCGATGGCCAGATGGATCCAGCTCTGATTAAAACGCTAATTGAACCAATTATTTCAGGCGAAGCTGATTACTCAAAAGGTAATCGATTTTATGACCTTGAAAATATCAAAGCGATGCCAACGATCCGAATTGTTGGTAATGCAGTCCTGTCGCTGTTGACAAAACTTTCGTCGGGCTATTGGAATATTTTTGATCCAACTAACGGCTTCACAGCGATCCATGCATCGGTTTGTAAAGCTCTGCCTTTTAAGAAAATTAGCAATCGTTATTTTTTTGAAACAGACATGTTATTTCGTTTGAATACACTGCGAGCCGTTGTTGTAGACATCCCGATGGTCGCCAGCTATGGTAGCGAAACAAGTCACCTGAAAATTTCAAAGATCATCGGCGAATTTTTAATTAAACATCTGCGTAATTTTTGCAAACGTATTTTTTATAATTATTATTTACGCGATCTTTCGCTCGCGTCACTAGAACTAATTGCTGGAGTGCTGTTGATTACCTTTGGGGTATGTTACGGGGGATACCACTGGAACGCCTCAGCGAAACTACACTTGGTAACCCCCGCCGGCACCGTTATGCTCGCTGCCATGCCGCTTTTAGTTGGCCTGCAGTTGCTTTTATCTTTTATTGGTTATGACATCAGCGCCGTACCAAAACGCCCAATTCAACGCAGCAACCGCATATATAGTTGCACACAAACTTAAACTGAAAATATACGATGGCCTCAATTTTTTTTAACGAATTAATAAAACAGTGCATCAGCCAAAAACGGCCGATGTCTTTTGGTAAGTTGGGAGCCGTTGAAACTGACGTTTTAACAAATAGTTATATCCAACAGCGTGTCGTATGGGGACAGAATCTCGGTATTAATGCAGGGGTATTTCCGTTAGATCAAAAAACGGTTGATCGTTGGGTGGTCGAATACACGAATGCGATTCGTTCGCTCGACGCTTGTGTTGAGTGGTGGCATGAAAAAGATACTTCTTTACTGCAACGGTATAACCCGACAAGACTGATTTCAAATGAAATCGATGATTTGTTACCGTTTAATCTGGGCAAAGACGCTTGGCACTACTCATTGCGTGATAAGACGGTTCTGGTTGTTCATCCAATGATGAATACGATAAATGCACAGATAAAGAATTTTTCTAATATATGGCCGGGTGCGGTAATTAAAAAACTGATTGGCGTCAAATCTTTTTACCCTCCGTGGCTAACCGGGGCTCATCCATTTTCAAATTTCTTTGATTGTTTAGCCGCTATGAAAAACGAAATAGCCAAACACCAATTTGACTTTGCCGTCGTGGGAGCCGGGGCTTATTCACTACTACTCTTAGAATTTATCAAAAAATTGGGCGTACCGTGCGTCCACCTTGGCGGTCAAACCCAATTACTCTTTGGCATTAGGGGCAAACGTTGGGAGACGGAGTACACAGAGTCATGGCGAGAAGCTAATTTTTACAATAACTCTGAATATTGGACTCGGCCTTTAGCGGTAGACGTACCCAACAACAAAGATAGCGTTGAGAACGGGTGTTACTGGTAAGCAGTTGTGTGTGTTCTGATTGAACCTCTTAGCATGGTAGTGGCAGTCAGTCTTAACGAAGGAGGGTCACTCTAATTAGGCGCTGCTGGCATTTTTTGCGCGACCTGTCCGTCTCACCGAACCGATGGTTGCAATATTTGTGTCTCGCTCTATTGTCATGAAACCGAATCAACAAAAAAGAATGACTGCGCTTGAAGCGATGATCTTTCCGATTGTGTTGGGTATCGGTTTCGTGGGTTATTTGCTTCCCGCCCTTGGTAACTTCACGATGATACCAGGCGATTTAGGTGACGCGCGATTTAACAGCGTAGTGCTTGAGCACGGCTTTCAATGGTTGACTGGGCAAGTTGCCCAGTTATGGAGTCCGAGCTTTTTTTATCCCTTTGAGCGGGTGCTTGGTTTAAGTGACAACCACTTTGGTTCAGTTTGGTCTTATAGCCTGTTTCGTAGTTTTGGGTTACCACGGGAGTTGGCGTATATAGGTTGGTATGTATTTGGTTTCCTGTTGAATTTTGTATCTTGCGGATGGGTGCTGCGGCAAGTAAAGTTCTCGCCGCTAGCATCTGCCTTGGGCGCATTTGTCTTTACTTTTGCGTTACCCGTATTGCATCAAGAAGGGCACGCTCAACTTGTGTTTCGCTTTGCAATACCGGTGGCATGCCTTTGTTGGTACCGAGCGCTGGTGTTGCGCGATAAAACAATTGCTGCGCAAGCGATTTTTTGGTGTGCTGTTCAGTACATGTGCTCAATATATTTAGGCGTATTTTTAGTGTATTGCTTAACGGCGATTGCCCTTGCCTATTTGCTGCTTCGCTTGTTTAGTCGCTCAAGTATTTCTGATGAAGTTTCGTGTGCCGCAGTGGCGGGCGCGAACCCCGCGCTGTCGGCTCAGAGGAGAGCTTGTTGTCCCCCTAGGAAGTGGCTTTGGTATGTCGCGGCGTTAGTAGGCGTTATCTTGGTTTTCTTGTTGCTGAGTCAATATAAGGTAATCGCGGCAGACTATCAGCTAATGCGCCCGATCGATAATTTGCGTTCGTTCATTCCTGGTTTACACAGCTATTTGTTGGCTGATCATTCCGGTTTAACGCGCTGGGTCGGATCCTGGGTCGCATATTTTCCGACGCGTTCTGAGCATCAACTGTTTATTGGCCTCGGCGTCTTGTTTTTCAGCGCGTTGGGCGCGTGGATCACTCATTTAGGTCGGGTTTTTTTTGTGACGTTGTTGCTCTTGGTTAGCCTGACCACGATGGTTGCTGATCAGTCGCTCTATCTTTGGTTGCTAAAAATACCTGGCTTCGATGCGATTCGAGCGGTATCAAGAATTATCTTGGTGATGCTCTTGCCGGTGGCTGTGTTGGTTGCCATAGGGGTTGATCGGCTGCTGCGGCTGACATCGCCCTGGGGGCTGATGCTGCGCGGGCCGTTGATTATTGCAATCGTCGCCAGCCTAACAATTGAGACGGTGTATTACGTGCCTCATCACGCGGCGGTTCAGACTTGGCAAGATCGGCAGCGCGGTTTACGGTCACTGATTCAGGAGGAGCTGCCTAAGGATACGATTTTATTTGTCACGCAACGTCAGGCGGAGCCCTTTTACATCGCCGAGCTCGACGCCATGATTTACGCACAGGATCATCATCTGGCAACACTCAATGGTTACTCAGGCAGCACGCTGCCAGGATACGCTTACCCCGATCCCTGCCTTCCAAGCGATACGCGGTTACAAGGTTATTTTTTCGTCCGAGATGTATTGGAAGCAAAGCAGAAAGAGCTCTTGGCTCGGTTGCGTGTTGTGGCGCCTGAAGTTTGTGCCAAATAATCAAACTAAAGATTCTTAACCACTGGCGACACGTTGGTCTGGCCTGCTTTGGTCGGAGATTGGTCCGCCAAGCAGATCATCAAATTTAACTATTATCTTTAAACGTGTAAAGGCGGGCCTTTTCGTTAAGAAACGTTGTGCTGACGCATTTTAAAAACTGTCGTAATCCGTTCAGCTGCCCTCCCATCCCCATAAGGGTTATGAGCCTTAGACATGGTCGCGTACGCAGCTTCGTCTTTTAATAGCTCCGTCACGTGCCGCACGATTTTGGTGGTGTCTGCGCCCACTAGCCTGACTGTACCCGCCTCAACCGCCTCGGGTCGCTCGGTTACCTCGCGCATGACCAATACTGGTTTACCTAAGCTAGGCGCCTCTTCTTGAATCCCGCCACTGTCGGTCAGCACCAGATAGGCGTGTCTAAGCAAAAATACAAAAGGCTCGTACTCAAGCGGGTCGATCAGGTGGATATTTGCATGGCCGCTGATGAGGTCATAAACAGGCTTTTGTACGTTTGGGTTCAGGTGAACGGGGTACACAAAATGTACGCCTCGGTGCGTTGCGGCCAGTTGCCGAATGGCTTCGCAAATCGCCAAGAAGCCATCACCAAAGTTTTCGCGCCTGTGGCCCGTGATCAGCACAAAGCGTTGTGTTGCCCAGCTGAAGGGCAGACGTTGGTTTAAAAAGGCTTCAAGTTGACCGCGTTTGGCGGGGTCGTTTTCAATGCGCTTTAGCACCCAAAACAGGGCGTCGATCACGGTATTGCCGGTCACGGTGATGTTTTGGTCGGGCGTGCGCTCGTCTAAAAGATTTTGGCGGCTAGATTCTGTGGGGGCGAAATGCCATGTTGCGATCTTACTGACCACCTGGCGGTTAAATTCTTCAGGAAACGGCGACAGGATGTTGTGCGTGCGCAAACCGGCCTCGACGTGCCCCACCGGGATCCCGGCGTAAAAAGCTGCGGTGGCAGTGGCATAGGCTGTGGTGGTATCGCCGTGCACCAGCACAGCATCGGGCTTGTGGATTTTCAATACTTCGCGCATGCCCAGTAAGACGGCGCTGGTGACATCAAACAGATCTTGCCCAGCCCGCATCAGGTTCAGGTCGATGTCGGGGGTGATTTCGAAGATATTGAGAACTTGATCCAGCATTTGCCGGTGCTGGGCGGTGACGCACACAATCGTTTCAAACGCAGGGTTGGCTTTAAACGCATGCACCAACGGCGCCATTTTGATCGCCTCAGGGCGGGTGCCGAACACGATTAGGATTTTCATTGGGGTGGAGGGCGGCAAAATAGGTGCGTCACAGACGAGAGCCTAAAGTTAAACGAGTTGGGCTCAAATTTAGCCGATCTTGAGCGGCTGTGCTCTTTTTGTCTAGGTGGATGGCTTGATCGTGCTTCTGCATCGCATTGAGGGTGCGTTAAAATTTAGCCTTAGTACAAAACCGGCTGCCCTCAGGTGACACCCAACAGAAAGCACAGACTTTCGACCTGCTTGGTGGCTATTTTTTTGGTTGTGATGCGTTTGAAAAAAGTACAAGAAGTTTTACTGAGCCCCTGGAACTTTCACTGCTATCTGACCCAACGAGGCGAGCACGCGATAAAAAAATGGCGCGCTCAGTTGACGAAGTCAGGCTTGGCAAATCTGGATCGCGCGTTAGAACACCTAAGGGTACAGCCCGAAACCGCGTGGATGCGACCGCAAGCGAGCCCTTTAGGAAATCACATTTTTGTGATACATTTTCGAGATGAAAATAGAACGCAATGGCGTTTATTTGGACACTTTTATGGGCCACACCACGCTTTTGTCACAACGCTCGGGGGCACCGAGCGCGATCAGCAATACGTACCTCGCAACTACGTCGAAACTTGCCAACAGCGCAAGCAAAGTGCGGATCGTGACTTCTCATTCGTCACCGAGCCTTGCTTGGTCTTACCTTGCCTCGCCTGCCAAAATCCAAGCAGTACGTCAGGTAAAACAGGACAACCCGCTATCCAAGTACCCAAAGTGGCGCGACGCCGAGTACAGAAGGGCGTACCTCCTCGCCTCCATTGAGCAAGGGATTGCCTGGCAGATAAAAACTAACCGCAACGCACGTGGCTTGTCTCAAACTGATTTGGCCAATGCTCTGGGCACTAAGCAATCAGCGGTATCGCGACTTGAAGACCCCAGTTACGGCGGCTACACGCTCGATACGCTAGTCAGTGTGGCGCAGGCATTTGATTGTGCGGTATCTCTACGGTTTGTTCCCTACAGCGCGCTTGCGCGTGAAAGCCAAGATTTATCACCCGAGGCGCTTTACGCAGCGCCATATTCTGAAGAAATCTCTACTAGCAAAGCCTAATGACCACAAAGAAATCGAACCCCAAACTTGTCGCAAATGTATCAACCTCAGAAACACTTTACGCAGACGCGCTGACTCAGCTAGCGCTCGGCCCCCATGTCAGCAAACTAACATTTGGCGGCGATGCAGACGCATCGGGCGCTTTGGATTCAGTGGTCACGCTAGTGCTGCCTACCCCTGCGCTTTTAGATTTGGTCGCCAACGTGATGAAAGCCTTAAGTCAAAAAGAAACGCAACAACAGTTGCACGCAGATCTGGCTGAGCATATTAAGCGGCTGCAAGAGTTGCGATAGTCTGAAATTAAGGTAATTACAACAATGAATACCCTGTTGGCAAAAATAGTCGAGGAACCAAGCATCGGTCTTCTCGCGCTGATCGCGATGTTGTGGCTGTGTTTTTGGGTCGCTTATCGCCTCAGCAGATGGACAGAAATTCTTTCGCGCCGCTCAAAAAAGATCGATGCTGCTAACGAATAGTGTAATGACATCGGCAAATGGATCGGCAAGTTTTGCTGTAATTGTTATCTAACCATTTGAATATAAAGTAAATAATTCAGCGGCAAGATCGGCAACTTGGTGCCTTAAAGCACCCGCCGAAGCGCCTCAAAAAACAACTCGCCCTGCAACCGCTCGCCATCAATCTGCTGGCCAACCCGTTTGGCTAGCGCTGCGTTCACTGGCACAAGCTTTTTGCCGGTTGAGTGAGCCATCACTTCAACCATACAGGCGCGCTCTAGAAAATACAGGTCGTCGTAGGCGTAATCGATGCGGTCGTTGCACACCACCACCCCATGATTGCCTAAAAAGGCGATATCTGCCTTGCCCATGGCGTGAGCGATACGCTCGCCTTCTGAGATATCTAAGGCCAGGCCGTTGTAGTCTGGGTCAATGGCAATCCGCTCATGAAAACGCATCGCGTTTTGCGACAGAGTGGTATCCAAGGCACGGTCGGACGTTAGCGTCAGTGCCGTGGAATAAGGCATATGGGTGTGCATCACACAGGCTTTTTTGCATATTCGATGAATGGCCGCATGAATAAACATGGCAGTGGGCTCGACCGCGTGTTTGCCCGCCAGGATATTGCCTTCGCCGTCAATCATCACGATGTCGTCGGCCGTGATCTCGCTCCAGAGCAAACCGCGGGGGTTGAGCAAGAAGCGGCCCGAATGATCTGGCAGCTCTACGCTGAAGTGATTGCACACTCCCTCAGCTAAGCTGTGGTGCGCGGCTGCCCTTAGGGCCAGGGCTAAGTCGGCCCGTAGGCGGGTCACAGAAGGCGAGTCGAAGTCTTGTTGGTGCATGGTCACGGGCGATGGCCTATTAGCGTGAGGATTTGCCGGTAAGAGCTCTTTAGGTGTTTGAATTCTATGCCAGAAACCGCATTACAGTCCGTTTCGGTTGCGGGGCACGGTTTGTTGCCCCTGTGTTAACGCTAAGAGAGTCCAAAATTGACGATGGATCAAACCCAAACTTTACCCAGCGAACGCAGCTTCGGCCTGTTATTTGGCGTTTTATTTGTCCTCCTGGCCGCGTCCCGCTGGTTTTTTTAGAGTTGGCCTTCGGCGTTTCCGCCATCAATCGCCCAGTCAGCAAACTGCTGCTCATAATTTAGAAGTGCGTTGGCAAGGTCGTCTTTCGCAACCTCGCTTGGATATATTGGTTTAGTAATCACAACCCCATCCGCTTCTTTGATTCTTGTCTTAGCTTCTCGATGAAGGAATCGTTTAGCAGAGTGGTTTTAGGTGAGACAGCACCTTCAATTAGCATGGCCCGCAGTTGGGCGCGAGCGCCTTTAACAGCGGGGTGATCATTGAGCGATGATGAGCCGTGCCCAGGCTCTGAAAGTGTATGAATTAAGTTTGATGACATAGCGAAACCCTCTGCATTCTATCCTCATGCATTTTGACAAATTAATGCAAGGATGTCTGTATCAAATTGTAAGTTCGACGTGCCTCGGCGAGGGTTTTTGCGCGACTAATGCAACCTCAAAAACTCACGAACATATTTTGTCACCGCATTCGTCTGTGTCGACCCCGGAACAGGCCGCCAAGCCAGATGCCCCCAGTTTGAATCCACCTCGCGATACGACGCGTGTTGAATCCTCTGCGCCAAATCTTTAGCGCCCTCAACACCCAGCAGCCGATCTTGCGAGCAAGGCAGCACCAATACCTTAGCCTTCACGCGTTGCAACGCTTGTTTCAAATCACCACCAAACGGCTTGGTCACGTCATGCTGCGAAGACGCCTGATACCGGCGCACAATCCCCATGGCATCCCAATGGGCAAACCAGTCGCCGGCAGCCTGCGCCTCTTGTTGCACCTGGGCGTAATCTGTAGTCTCGAGGTAATCATCCGTCACGGTCCAAGCAAAATAATGTTTGCCCGCAGCAAGCTGAGCCGCCTTAGGCTGAACGGTGTAAGCACCGCCCTGCCAATTCGCATCAAGCTCAATGAAATCAAACATGCGCGCCGTGGCGATTTTGAAGGTGTTGTTAGCTTGCCAGCCTGGCACCAGCAACACGGCATTGTGCACTGAGTCGGGGTAATGAATCAACCACTCAAGCGTTTGAAAGGCGCCCATCGAGGCGCCGGCGAGCAGCGCCACTTGTGTCGTTGCACCAAGCCCTAGGCCATCGCGCGCTAATAAGTACTGTGCATGCACCATGTCACGAATCGAATACTTAGGAAACCGCTCGTGCAAGCCTTCAGCGGGTTGTGAAGACGTGCCACCTCCGATGGCATCGGTGCACACGACGCAATAGTGATCGGTATCGTAAGCGCGCCCGGGCCCAACGTGTTCAAGTGTGCTGTGGCGCAAGTTGCCTGTGCCGGGCATGACTAAACAGAGATTGTCGCGTTTGGCGTTAAGCGTGCCGTACATGACATAGCCCACGCGTAGCTCGGGCATGGTTTCACCGGATTCGAAGGTGAAGTTGTTGATGGTGAACGTACCTTCGACGGCTGGGGGGCGGGGGCTGGTCATGGTTGTCTGGGTGCTCTTGTGGGTGCGTGGCTATGCGCGGGGCGACTATGTGCTGGGCAACTATGTTCGGAGTGATTTTTTTCAGGGCGACTATTTTGAGGGTTGCAACTTGAGCGACTTAAGTGTTTTGCCCCACTGTACTGATTCTTCTTTGATCATGGTGGTGAGGGCATCGCCAGTCATGGGCATCGGTTCGTGTGCTAGGCCCCCAAGTTCTCTTCTGAAGTCGGGCGTGGGTACAAACGTGCCGATAGCGTCAGACAGTTTGTTGGTGACGGTGCTTGGTGTGCCCGCTGGTGCAAAAAATGCTAACCACGTGCGTTGGCCAAAGCCTGTTGCCCCAGCTTCGTTAAGTGTTGGGGTGTTAGGCATAAAGCTGCTGCGATTTTTGGTTGAGAAGGCAAGCGCTCTGACGCGGCCTGAGTCTACTTGAGGGATGGCGGTAGACGGGCCATCAAATACAAAATCGACTTGCCCTGAAACGATATCTGCGAGCGCCGCGGATGAGCCTTTATAGGGAACGTGCAAAAACTCAAGCCCAACGGTTTGCGCAAAGATCTCTGAAAACAAATAGGCGTTACTGCCAATGCCTGCCGAGGCGTAAGAGATTGCACCAGGTGGCTTGCTTTTGCCATATTGAATGAGTTCGGCGAGCGTCTTCCAGGGGGCGTCGGGGCGAGTCAGGATCACCAAGCCGCCTTCGGCCACTCCGCCAGCACCCACCAAATCTTTGATCGGGTCGAATTTAAGGTTTGCATACATGTGCGGAAACATCGGGATCGACGAGCTTGCCCACAACAAGGTATAGCCATCTGGTGCGGCGGTGGCGACCGCTTCAGCAGCGATTGTGCCGCCGGCACCGGGGCGGTTTTCAACGACGACGGCTTGGTTGAGTTGTTTAGATAAAAAGCTGGCGGCTAAACGGCCGAGGGCGTCGGTGTTACTACCTGCACCGATACCGACGATGACTTTGATTGGGCGCGCGGGGTAGGGGTCGGGGGTTTGGGCTTGGGTGGGGTGAGTGATTAAGAGAGTGAGTGCGAGGGCGAGCCCTAAGCAGGCAGGGCTAGCGGAGGTTTGGTGAGCCATTGTTGTCTTTTCATTATTTTGATCTTGAAATTGTAGACGAACAAGGGCTGATAATTCAGGATGTTAAGTTTAGGGTTGGTCATTGGGATTATGGTCATCCGACAAAGAGTCAACCCTAAGATGAATAAGGTCTGTTAGAGGATTTTCGTGTCTACGGGCAACTGCCTCGATTACATTCCTGCGAAGCTCGAAGGCTTGTTCAAAACTGCAGTCAACGACAAGTTCGATTGATAAATCAATTTCCATTTCGAAGTCGTGGCAATGATAGCGAACGTCTTTGACGGTAAAGCTTTGCTCAGTGAGTGCACCCAAGGCGGTCGACAGCACGTCAAATATTTGCTTGCTAGTTATGTTGAGCGCCTGAGCACGCAGTGCAAAGAGTGTCGCGAACTCTAGCTCGATCTCGTCGAGAATAGACCGCCCTGAAATCGCCTCAAGTTCTCTAGCCCAAGGGGCACTAAAAATCGAGTAGTCAACGATTCGAGTGCAAATAACTTCGGGTTCATCAGAGGGTGGGATATACAAAGGCGATGGGTAGTAAGAGGGTTGATCGATGCGATCAACGTCATAAGCGTTGAGGTCGATAGGGATTTGTTGGGAGGGGAGTTGGTGCATGGGATTTTTTTCGGGGGTAGATTGGTAATAATGTCGTCACGATAGGCCCTCTTGAGCGGCCTATTTTCGCAACGACTTTTTGGTTTTAAATATGGGGCTATAGCGCCTCTAGGGCGCTGAGTACGCGCCGCGCTCGCTGGATGGCTATTTTTGCTTTGATTGCGCTTGAGGGTTTGTCTAGATGGTAATCAGCTGTAACACGGGCGTCTCGTAACCACTCGACATCACCCGCGATATTAAGCCAATCAGAAGTCTTGCCATCTATTAATCGTTCACCTAATCGCTGATGACATCCCTTAGAGTATTTTTTAAGGTCGACCGGAGGTAGCTTTACTTTAACAGTGCAAAGTCCATGATGATAAACGGAGTAGTAGGCGCGGCTGACGGCAGACCGATGGGCCGCTTCTGTGTCGTGTTCATGTAGCAGAGTCGCAACTGCTAAAATGTCCTTCGAATTAACGGGCATCATCGGTCTCCTCTAAAGGGCTAGCTGCAAAACGAATCAGGTCTGTTAAGGGATTTTCGTGTTTATTTCGAATTGCTTTGCGCACGTACCACGAAACATCTACGAACTGATCAAAGGTGCAGTCGACACCAAAATCGATTCCTAATGCTATGTCCATGTCGACATCGTTGCATAAGTAGCAAACTTCTTTTGCACGAAAGCCTTGCTCAGCGAGCGCGCCTAATGCAGTGGACATTACGTCAGAGATTTTTTGCCCAGAAAAATTGAGCGCTTGCGCACGCAGTGCAAAGAGCGTCGCGAATTCTGGTTCGATATCGTCCAGGAAAGGACGCCCTGAAATTGCCTCAAGTTGTTTGACCCAGGGATAATCAAAAATCGAATAGTCGACAATTCGAGAGCAAACAAAAACTGGTTTAGCGGAAGGTGAGATATAAAGCGGAGAAGGGTATGAAGAAGGCTGTTGAATGCGAGCCAAGTCATAAGCGTCGAGGTCAACTGAGACTTGTCGGTTAGCGAGTGCATGCATAGGTGTGGTTCCGGCTGAAGATAGTGTTGATGCGATTAGTGTGCAAGCGATGGCGCTGAGCTGAACGAAATGTTTTTTCAGTCACTGCTGGTCGTACACACAAAATTTGCGCTCGGCATTGTCTCTTGATCTTGTCGACAAATCGACTACGCGTGGATATTTTGAGCATAGCAAAGGGTTTAAGAAACGTGTGTAACTGAGTGTTTCTGAATGTGTGTTTTGTTTCATGCTGTCACCACAGCGGCATGATTGGAAGAGGTTTGACCTCGATGCGTGATCACCGTAGACTCACTCACAATTTGAAGCATCTGTAACTGAGAAAAAATGACTGCAATCGTTTCGTGGAGTGGTGGTAAAGACTCTTGTCTGGCGTTATATCGAAGCCAACAGACGCTGCAAGTCACGGGCCTGTTAACCGCCTTAGACGAAACCGGTTTAAAGGCACGCTCGCATGGGGTGAGCCGTGCATTGCTTGTGGCGCAGGCAAAAGCCTTGGGGTTGAAAAACTATTTTCTGTCTGCCACCTGGGCTGAGTACGAGCGTTTGTTTATTGAACAACTGCAGGTAGCGGCCGCTGACGGTGCGCGGCATGTGACCTTTGGTGATATTGATCTTATGCCGCATAAGGAGTGGGAAGAAAAAGTCTGTGCCAAAGCGGGCCTGCAAGCTCACTTACCGTTATGGAACGAAAATCGTTTGGCGTTAGTGCAAGAGTTTTTGTCGCTTGGGTTTAAAGCGCGTGTGGTGTGTGTAGACGGGCGTTTTTTAGACGCCTCGTTTGTGGGTTGCGAGTTTGATCAGGCTTTTATTGATCGCCTGCCTGCAGGGGTTGATGCTTGCGGTGAAAACGGTGAGTTTCATACGTTTGTGTATGACGGGCCAAATTTTGCAGAGGCTGTGCCCTGGAAGAGCTTGGGAAAAGAAACGTATGTGTCGCCGCCAGAGTATGGGAGTCAGACGTATTATTTTGACTTGCTGGGGGTTTGAGTTGATTGTTGTTGTCAGTTCGCCGCTTTGGTACTCGTAAACAGCTCGGCGATCTAGGTGCACGTAAACAGCGTGGCAACCTAGGCGCGCGTATTTCGGCGAACATACTTAGCGTGGCAATCTAAGTGCGCGTAAATAGCCCCGCAATCAACGCAGCGGCTTCATCGTTGCCGGTTGGAGCAACCGGCGTGTAAGGCCCTTGATCGAGCAGCTGCGATAGCTCTTGCTCAAACGCACCCGCCCTGAGCGCGTCAGTGGTGATTTGAGCGCAATGCGCCTTGTCTTGTAACCACGTAACAAGCGCTTCAGTTTCTGGCCAGTCGCCTCTTGCGGTAAACAATACCGGTACGCCTGCGGCGGCGGCTTCGGCAAACATGCCATAGCCCGGTTTGGTGATGATCACATCCACCGAGGCGACCAGGTCGGAGTAAGACAGGCCAGTGGCGTCAATAGATAGCGCATTAGGGTGGGTGTTGGCGTTAATGGGTGAGACGAGGTAACAAAGCGGGCGGCCTTGGTATTGGGTTGGCCAGTGTTCAAGTGACAATTCAAACGGGATGCCACCCATGCCTACTAGTACTAGCCACGGGTTATTTAGGGTTTTGTGTTGTTTGGCAGTGCTGAGCAGAGTTTGCTTTTGCGCGACACCTGGCGCACAGCAGGGGCCGATGGCGCGTTGATTATTCAGCTTAGGCATTGCCATACTTGGCGCCGGTTGCAAAAAATAGCGCGCAGATTGATATGCCGCATACATGGTGTCGATGATGGCTTGCGGTTGGGTAGCAGCCTGCGAAACGTGAGTCGGCTCTGTACGCGAAAGGCCTACAGTGCTAGCGGCAGTCTGCGCAAGATCCAGCGCGACATAGTGCGACAAAATATCAGCCCAGTTCAGCGAGCAAAGCGCGACGGATGGGATACCAGCAACTTGCGCTGCAGCGAGTGGAAGATAAGGTACATCCGCCAATACAACGTCAACGTGAGCATCGATAAATTGCTTTGCGAGCGCATTGACCTTGTCATCCCAGCCTTGATGCAAGCTCTGATACCGTGCCAAGCTTGCTTCGGTATCGACGCTAAACGCATGATTCATCACCATCCCAAAATCATCCGTTGCGTGCTGCACATGATCTAAATGGTGAATGCGACTACGAAGCTGTGCCTCAGGTAAGGCCGCGCGAACGGTGATTTTTAATTGCGGGATTAGTTCGCGCAATCGGTTCACCACCGGAGCAACTTGCGATAAGTGTCCGAAGCCGTGAGATGAAATAGCGACTAAAAGGTGAGGCGCGCGAGAGTCAGAGGAAATCACGGAATAGACAGCACCAAAAATTTGTGAGATAGTTTCACCAACAACACCCTCCAAGCCTCTTAACAATGCTCACCCCGGAGGGTTTTTTATTGCTCGTTGAATAGAGAAGGGCGAAGAAGCAAGGCGAACTACCCGTACTGCTTCCCAAGCCACTTACGATACTCGCCACTCTTCACGCCCTGTACCCACTCAGTGTTATCCAAATACCACTGCACGGTCTTTTCAATGCCTGATTCAAAGGTCTCTTGCGGCGTCCAGTTCAGTTCGCGTGCGATTTTGGTGGCGTCGATGGCATAACGGCGATCATGACCGGGGCGGTCTTTGACGTAGGTGATTTGTTCGGCATAACCTTTGCCGTCTGCGCGTGGGCGTAGCGTATCTAAGCGGGCGCAAATGGTTTTGACGACATCGATGTTGGCTTTTTCGTTGGCGCCACCAATGTTATAGGTTTCGCCAGGGCGCCCGGCTTCAAGCACGCGTGCGATGGCGCGGCAGTGGTCTTGCACATATAACCAGTCACGTACTTGCTGGCCATCGCCATAGATCGGCAAGGGTTTGCTATCGAGCGCATTTAAGATCACCAGCGGGATCAGTTTTTCAGGAAAATGAAACGGCCCGTAATTGTTACTGCAATTGGTGGTGAGCACAGGCAAGCCGTAGGTGTGATGCCACGCGCGCACCAGGTGATCAGACGACGCCTTGCTGGCAGCGTAGGGGCTGTTGGGCTCAAACGGATTGGTTTCAGAAAACGGTGGGTCTTGTGGCGCAAGTGTGCCGTACACCTCATCTGTCGACACATGCAAAAACCTGAAGTTTTTCTTTTTGACTTCGTCTAACTCAGACCAATATGCACGCACGGCCTCAAGCAAGTTGAATGTGCCAACAACGTTGGTTTGGATAAATTCGCCTGGCCCAAGAATCGAACGATCAACGTGGGATTCAGCTGCAAAATTTAAGACAGCGCGCGGTTGATGTTCGGCGAGCAGTTTGCTGACGAGTTCTTTATCGCCGATATCGCCTTGCACGAAGATATGTCGCTTATCTTGCGCGAGTGCGGAAAGATTCGCTAGGTTGCCAGCGTAAGTAAGCTTATCCAAATTCAAGATCGGCTCGTCGTGGCTGGCAAGCCAGTTATGAACAAAATTACTTCCGATAAAGCCGGCGCAACCAGTGACGAGGATCATAAGAAATCTTAGTAAACAAAGGCGTAAGAGGATGCTTGAAATTCTACTCTTATCATCTTGGTTATATATCGTTCGATCAAAAGAATCTGAATTTGTTAATCTCATGCTCATGAATACTCTCGAACAACTTCGCCGGGGTGATTTGGCTGGCGTCACGCGTTTAGCTTTGTCAGAGGGTTTGACTGAGTTTCCGCGTGAAATCTTTGCGTTGGCGGATACGCTTGAATATTTGGATTTATCGGGTAATGCTTTAACACGCTTGCCCGAGGATTTTGCTCAGTTGCATCGCTTGCAGGTGCTGTTTTGTGCGGGGAATCGGTTTACTGAATTGCCAGTGGTCCTGGGTCAGTGCCGAAGTTTGAGTATGGTTGGGTTTCGGTCAAATCAGATCTCAACGATTCAGGGTGCGGCTTTGCCCCCTAAGTTGCGCTGGCTGATTTTGACGGGTAATCAGATTGCTTCGCTACCTCCTGAGATTGGTGCGTGCCCTGAACTGCAAAAGGTGGCTTTGTCTGGCAATCTTTTGAGTACCTTGCCGGCTGAGATGGCGAAGTGCACCAAGCTTGAGTTGTTGCGTATCGGCGCGAATCGCTTTGAGGCGTTGCCTGAGTGGTTGCTGAGTATGCCTAGGCTGTCTTGGTTGGGGTATTCGGGTAACCCGGTTTGTGCGGCGGCTGAGGCGAGAGCGTTGGCGCAGGCGCGGTCACGAGAGGCTCCGTTAAGCGCCGCTACTAAAGCGGTCACCAACACGAAAATAGGTACTGAGCAAAATCAAGCTGGTGGAATTGGTCCTGTCGACCTCGCTCAAATCCCTTGGGCCAGCCTTCAGCTCAAACAAAAGCTCGGTGAAGGCGCCTCGGGTGTGATTTATCAAGCTGCGTTGGCTGATCCCTTGCAAGAGGTGGCGGTCAAGGTCTTTAAAGGTGCGCTGACAAGCGATGGTTTGCCGCATAGCGAGATTGCCGCGTATGTCAGTGCGGGATCGCATCCGTATCTCATCAATCTGCTTGGTAAGGTTACGGGGCATCCAGAGGGCACTGAAGCCTTGGTGATGCAACTCGTCGATCCCAGCTATCGAAACTTGGCGGCCCCACCAAGTTTGCAATCATGTACCCGTGATGTGTACGCAGCTGATCTGCGCTTCAGTTTGAAGGACGCGTTGCGCGTTGCGCATGGTGTCGCAAGCTTGGCGCGTCAGTTGCATAGCCGTGGGCTCACGCATGGCGATCTGTATGCACACAACACTCTAATTGGTGCTGATGGTCATGCGGTGTTAGGTGATTTTGGTGCGGCTGCTTTTTACGATCAAGGCGATAGCGCTGTTGCGCGGGCGCTTGAACAGATAGAAGTGCGAGCCTTCGGGTGTTTGTTTGAAGAGTTGCTTGAACGGGTGGGTCGCGATTCAGGCCTTACCGACCAACAACGTGCCGCC
Organism: uncultured Alcaligenaceae bacterium; assembly: GCA_937952975.1. Classification (GTDB taxonomy): domain Bacteria; phylum Pseudomonadota; class Gammaproteobacteria; order Burkholderiales; family Burkholderiaceae_B; genus Zwartia. The sequence continues at coordinate 120 of CALFXX010000094.1, read as the reverse complement.
TTGCGGGCGGCGCAAGAGCTGTGTGCTCAATGCTTCGCACCGCACGTGAAGCAGAGGCCTCTTTTTAAGACGATTGAAGAGCGCCTCGCTTCGTTAACTAAGCAACTGTAGTTTCGCTGC
>CALFXX010000093.1 GCA_937952975.1 uncultured Alcaligenaceae bacterium | reverse complement strand
CGCTCTTCCGATCTTAACGGTGATGACCCGAAGGCCTCAGGCCACCAAACGATCCAGCGCCTCACGATACTTAGCGGCAGTTTTAGCGATCACTTCGGCTGGCAATCTTGGTGCTGGCGGTGTCTTGCCCCACGGCTGAGTCTCAAGATAATCGCGCACAAATTGCTTATCAAAGGATGGCGGGCTAATGCCCTCGCGATAACCATCAGCAGGCCAAAAGCGTGATGAATCAGGGGTCAGTACCTCATCCATCAAGTGCAAGGTACCGTTTGCATCCAGCCCGAACTCAAACTTGGTGTCAGCAATCATGATGCCTTTGGTCGCGGCAAACGTTGCGGCCTCAGAATACAAGCGCAAGGTAACTTCGCGAATACGTTCAGCCATTTCAAGGCCAATTTCTTTAATCACATAATCGAAATCAACGTTTTCGTCATGAAGACCAAACTCTGCTTTTGCAGCGGGCGTAAAAATCGGCGTGGGTAACTTACCCGCTTGTTTAAGCCCAGCTGGCAACGCGATACCACAGACTGAGCCGCTGGCTTGGTAGTCTTTCCAGCCTGAACCAATCAAGTAACCACGCGCCACAGCCTCGACCAAAATGGGCTTTAAGCGCTTCACAACGACGGCACGGCCAACCACCTGCTCGCGCTCGGCAGCGGTCACAACATCTTCAGGGTTGATGCCCGTTGAGTGATTGGGCAGCACATGAGCCAACTTGGTCAGCCAAAAGTCTGTGAGCTCTTTGAGCACCTGACCTTTGCCTGGGATAGGATCATCCAGAATCACATCAAAGGCAGAGATTCGATCCGTTGCAACAATCAACAACTTGTCGTCGCCCACCGCATACATATCGCGCACTTTCCCTCGCGCCAGCAAGGGTAAAGACTGGATCGAAGACTGAAGAATAGTAAGGGCCACAGCGAAGCCTATAAAAGTGAAAGCGAGCCTTGCGTCCGCTTAAATCTTGAAGATGAAACATTTTAACAAGAAGTGTGGGATTCTTACCCGTACCGAGTTCTCTCGCCGGTCCCGACGACGGATTGCCTGACAATAGACTTGGCGCGCAGGTCTAGCGCTAACCTTTTTGTAAGTCTTGCTCGGCCAAAGCAATCAGCTCGGCCGAAACGCCACGATTTTTAAGGGCTTGGACTAAGCGCGCCGTTGAGGCATGAAGACTATGCGCTTCGTCTCGCCGCAAGCCATCGCTTAAGTACGATTTCAACAGCGTTTGATAGCCTGTAAAGCCACGTTGCGGCGCAATCGCCTTTAAAGAATCGACCACATCGACAGGGATTCTTAAAGTAATTGAAGTCATCGGACGGTTGGGTTGCAGGCGAGCTTTTAGTCGATCATTGAGCATATAGGGCCTCTTCTTTAGGCTCTGCCCGTCGGGCAGAAATTATTCGGATGAACGCGTGATCGACTTCACTGTGCACGACAAACAGCAGGCAACCAGTTTGATCGAAGCCAATGACAGCCTCGCGCGCTTCGTTATGCCTAGAGGCATCGGTCAAGACGAAAAATGGATCAGCAAACACTGTTGCTGCATCGTCAAAACTCACACCATGCTTACGCAGGTTTGCCACGGCTTTGTTACGACTCCAGACAAAAGTCGAACCATTGATATCAGAGCGGTTCTCTAGTTCTAGGATTTTAGCCATTGTATTTACTTTGTCAATACTTTAATAAAGACAAAGATCCTTATGCCAAAAAGTTGGCAACAATGGACTCAGGCTCGGATATTTGCAAGGCAACCTAGACAAAACGATCTAGCCCTATCGGGCCGCTATAGCAAAAAGCACCTCTAACCCGAGTTGGTTAGAGGTGCTTTTGCTATGCACAGCAAGGCCTCTAAATACGATAGCCCGACTGAACGACCTGCGATAGTTTTACTGAACGACCTGCGATAGTTTTACTGAATAACCTGCAACAGTTTTACTGCACAACCTGCGACAACCTGCCTGCCGAGTACTGGCCCGCGATGTCTTGCAGTGAAATCACCTTGATCTTGCTGGCATTGCCTGCAGTACCAAACTGCTGATAACGCTGAACGCAAATGGCCTTAGCGGCTTCGCGGGCAGGTTTGAGATATTCGCGCGGATCAAATTTACCGGGGTTTTCGGCAAAGAAACGACGGATCGCACCCGTCATCGCCAAGCGGATATCGGTATCGATGTTGATTTTACGCACACCAAACTTGATTGCCTCTTGGATCTCTTCAACAGGCACGCCGTAAGTTTCTTTCATGTCGCCACCAAACTGGCGAATCTCGGCCAAGAGCTCTTGCGGCACGCTTGAGCTGCCGTGCATGACCAGGTGAGTGTTCGGCAAACGCTTGTTGATTTCTTTGATACGCGAAATCGACAAGATATCGCCTGTAGGCTTGCGCGTAAATTTGTAAGCGCCATGGCTGGTACCAATTGCGATCGCCAAAGCATCTAGCTGTGTTTTGCGCACAAAGTCGGCAGCCTGCTCGGGGTCAGTTAACAACTGATCCATGGTCAGCTTGCCATCAGCACCGTGGCCGTCTTCTTTATCGCCTTCCATGGTTTCGAGCGAACCGAGGCAGCCGAGCTCGCCTTCAACCGTGACGCCCAACTTGTGTGCCATGTCGACGACTTGCTTGGTGACCGCAACGTTGTAGTCATAATCAGCAATCGACTTGCCGTCTTCTTTCAATGAACCATCCATCATCACGCTTGAAAACCCAAGGTCAATCGCGCCCTGGCAAATCTTGGGCGATTGACCATGATCCTGGTGCATCACGACCGGGATATGCGGGTACGACTCAACAGCCGCTTGAATCAAATATTTAAGAAAGCCCTCGCCCGCATATTTGCGCGCCCCCGCTGAGGCCTGCATGATCACTGGGCTGTCGGTTTGAGCGGCCGCCTCCATGATGGCTTGTACCTGTTCGAGGTTGTTCACGTTGAAGGCGGGGATGCCATAACCATGCTCAGCGGCATGATCCAAAAGCTGGCGCATAGAGACGAGTGCCATGAGAAATCCTTTTTTAGAGCAAAATGACGGGATGGAGGATGAATTAACCCGTTATTTTACGGCAGCATGACAGTATTTGCCCTGAAAACACCCCAAATTCGGGTTTCGCCCTATCCAAACAAAATATCGAGACGCTCTGATGCCTGCTATCCACCCAATTCCTGCAATATCTCCCGTGATTTCGTGGGAAAAAGACGGTGAAATTCAGTCACTGCCCTGGCGTTCTGAAAACAACTGGGCACCGCCAAAACGTACTGTTTTAGCGGATGACACGATGACTGCAGATATTGCCTATCGGCTTGCGAGCGAAGGCGTTGGCCTGATCTGGACCGGTGACTTTCAAAATGCCCGCCAATTACTGCAAGCGTTGGGTCGACGCACCGCAAAGCGTCGGGTCAAGTACGCCGAGCAACCCTACCCCGAACGCTTCCATCAGGTACGTTTGGCGCGCGCGCAACGCGCACGAACGCTTGGGATGTTGCTGTTAACGTTTGAACCCCACCACGTCCTGACCCTGCGCCGTGCGCCTGAGGTAGCGACAGCCTGCCTGGCAGCCTACGGTGACAATGCCGAGCCCTACGTGATGCCCATGACTGAGTTGTTGGGGGTCATCAGCGCCTATGAGTGGCGTAAAAAAGGGGTCGACGTGCCCGCTTTGCAAGACCGCATTCATCCTCACTATGGAGTGTTCGCGCCGATTCGTTCAGAGTATCTGGATCTGGTGAGTCAAGCGTTTCGGGCCAGCCCTCTTTCGATCGTCACTGCGTTTGATATTGGCACGGGTACAGGCGTTCTTGCGGCCTTGTTGGTCAAACAGGGCGTCAAGCGCGTGGTGGGCACCGACACCAGCGCACGCGCCCTGTTATGCGCGCAGGACAACATGAATCGTTTGAACATGGCCAAGCACATCACCTTGCAACAAGGGGATTTGTTTCCTGAGGGGCAGGCTGATTTGATTGTGTGTAACCCACCCTGGCTACCAGGGCGCCCTGCCTCAACGCTTGAACAAGCTGTTTTTGATCAAGACCAGCACATGCTGTTGGGATTTTTATCGGGGCTGAGCAAGCATCTGGCACCCAAGGGTCAGGGTTGGTTGATTTTGTCGGATTTGGCCGAGCATCTTGGCCTGCGTAGTCGCGCAGCGCTGCTTGCGGCGATCGAGCGAGCAGGCTTAGTCGTGCTTGAGCGACTTGATACACGGCCGATACATCCTAAAGCGAAAGAAGAGGCTGATCCGCTCGCTGATGCCAGACGCGCTGAGGTCACTTCGCTTTGGCGGCTTGCTATCGGCTAAAGGCGCAGGGTTGCTCATAGCGAGCTGACCCTGGGTTTGATCCTAGCGCCTTGGCCGTTGTGCTCACAGCGTTCGCTCCGTATCCACATCGTTGATGCACCACGATGTCGAAGTACGCTAGGGTGCTGGCGGCCTCCGAGCCGATTTAGGTCGAAATCCTTTAACGACTGCGTCGTGGGTTTCGATATACGGCCCGCCAATCAGATCAATACAGTACGGCACCGCCGCGAAAATACCGGATACCACCACGCTGCCGTCTTCGCGTTTGAGGCCCTCGAGGGTCTCGCTAATCGCCTTAGGCTGCCCGGGCAAATTGATAATGAGAGCAGCGTGGCCTTCGATCTCACGCAATACCGCTACCTGGCGCGACAAGATCGCAGTGGGCACAAACTGTAAGCTGATTTGCCGCATTTGTTCGCCAAACCCAGGCATTTCGCGGGTGGCAACGGCTTGTGTGGCTTCAGGTGTCACATCGCGCCGCGCAGGGCCAGTGCCGCCGGTTGTCAGCACTAAGTGACAACGCTCAATATCCACTAAGTCGATCAACGCGGCTGAAATCTCTTTCGCTTCGTCTTGAATCAAGCGAGATACCGTCTGAACCGGCGTCGACACCGCACGCTCAAGCCAGGCCTGCAACGCGGGGATACCTTGGTCTTCATAGACACCTTTAGAGGCCCGGTCAGACACCGAAACGATGCCAACGCGCAAGGTTTCTGAAGTCGCTGTGGTTTGCGTCATAAATTTACCTAAACAAGAGCGGTCAAATGAGCCCGTAATTTAACCGAATGCGCGAAAACCCTCCCTGTTCACAGGGGGGATTCCCAGGTGACACACAAGAATGCCTTGTTTTTAGACTGATTGAAGGCGCGCCACATATCTTTTTTATTACAAGTAATATATGCGCACTTTCACGGACGGCTGCCCTATGTTTGATATCTTTACTGGACTCACGCCTTGGGTCACTGTCAGTCTGATCTTAGCGCTGACCTTTGTCTTGGCCTTTGAGTTCATCAATGGTTTTCACGATACGGCCAATGCAGTAGCCACCGTGATTTACACCAAAGCCATGCCGGCACACTTAGCCGTCGTCGCCTCGGGGATTTTTAACTTTTTAGGCGTCTTACTGGGTGGCGTTGGGGTGGCCTACGCCATCGTGCATTTGCTGCCCGTCGAGTTATTGATCGATGTCGACACGGGTCGCGGTCTGGTAATGGTGTTCTCGATGCTCACCGCGGCCATCGCCTGGAACTTCGGCACCTGGTTTTTTGGTATCCCCGCGTCAAGCTCACACACCCTCATTGGCTCGATACTGGGTGTTGGCCTTGCAAACGCCTGGGTCACAAACGCCCCCCTCAGCGAAGGGGTGAACTGGCGCAAAGCGATTGAAATCGGCGCATCGTTGGTGGTCTCACCGGTAGTCGGGTTTCTCATTGCAGGTTTGTTTTTAATTTTGCTGAAATACTGGTGGCCACTTTCAAATATGCACATCACGCCAGGTCAGCGTCGCGAATTAATTGACAAAAAACGCCCTCCTTTCTGGAATCGTGTCGTGCTGATTTTGTCAGCAATGGGGATGAGCTTTGTGCATGGCTCAAACGACGGGCAAAAAGGGATCGGTCTGATCATGCTGGTACTGATTGGTATTGTTCCTGCCAAATTTGTTCTCGACATGAATGCCACGCCTTACGAAATTAAACGCTCTTACGATGCCGCGCAACATCTGAGCGATTTTTACGAGCGCAACACCCACACGCTGGGCGAATTTTTAGCTCTCAACAAAGCAGACCGCCTCAACGACTTACCCAAAGTCTACCGCTGCGATCCTGCAACCACCATGGCGACGATCACGGCCTTACGTTCAACACTGACTGGCGTTCGCGACTACGACTCCCTCAGTTCTGAAAAACGCATTCAAGTCAGACGCTATTTATTGTGTCTGGACGACACGGCTCGCAAAGTCACTGCCTTGCCGGGCTTACCCTCACGTGAAAAATCCGACCTGCAAAAACTTCGTAAAGATCTGGTCGCCACCACCGAATACTCGCCCTTTTGGGTGATCCTTTTAGTGGCGCTCGCCTTGGGCGTCGGAACCATGATCGGCTGGAGCCGTGTCGTCAAAACAGTGGGCGAAAAAATCGGTAAGCAAGGGATGACCTATGCGCAAGGGATGTGCGCGCAGGTGACGGCCGTGCTTGCGATTGGCCTGGCCAATATCTACAGCTTGCCTGTCTCCACCACCCATGTCTTGTCTTCGGGGGTCGCCGGCACGATGGTGGCCAACAAAAGTGGGCTGCAGCAAAGTACGGTACGCAATATCCTGACAGCCTGGGTGTTAACCCTTCCGACCTCAATGCTCTTGTCGGCAGGTCTGTTTTGGGGTGCGTCAATACTCTTTCTATAATCAGTCAACGTATATTTTCAAGGGCGCAGCACTGCTCAACGCTGCGCCTGCCATTCTTCACCGCGACAACACCGCTACAGACTCAGCGGCTTTGACTCCAGGCCTCGTATAACTTTCTAAACGCGGTATCCAACAAAAAGCCCAACAGTCCGATGAGCACCACCGTTGCCATCAACTCGTGATACGCCAGGCGATCACGCGTATCCAAAATAAAATAGCCTAATCCTGCCGACACGCCCAGCATCTCGCAAGGCACCAGCACAATCCACACAATACCAATTGCCAAGCGTGTACCGGTCAACACGTGTCCTAACACGCCCGGGATGACGACGCCCTTTAAAGTCTCCCATCCTGTCGCTGACAAGCTTTTAGAAAGCTGTAACCAGCGTCGATCAAGCTGACGCACGCCGGCAAGCGTATTGAGCATGATGGGCCACATCGCAGCAAACGCGAGTAAAAAATAAACAGGCCGATCACCTACGCCGAAGGCCATCACGGCGATCGGCATCCAGGACAGCGGTGAAATCATCCGCAAAAACTGAAACGTGGGCGATAGGGTTGCGTTTGCCCCTGCAGAGGCTCCGAGCAACAAACCAAGAGGCACACCAACAAGCAACGCCAGCCCAAGCCCCACCGCCACACGCTGCAAACTCACAGCAATATGAAGCCAGATCTCGCCACCTTGCAGCAACGACACCAGGGTCAGCAATGACGGGCCCGGCGCAAAGCGTTGCCCCATTGATCCTGGCGCTGAAAACGGTACCGTCATCAACCACCACAACCCAAGCATCAGCCCAATGCCCGCGAGGCCCTGCAGCACACCACGGACAGTGTGCGTGTTTTGCTGAAGTGACATCAGACCTCGATCAATTCAGTGCGGGCGTAGCCTGGCGCTTGACCAAACTTACCCATACCACCGGCTGCCTCAATCGCGCGCTTAACAAAGCGATCGTCAACCAACTGCGCGGCGGCTGTCTTGCCATCAAGCGTAGCCAAAAAGCCGCGATCGGCTTCAATCACTGTATTTTGCAAACGAGCAACAAGCTCTTCGGTGTACGTAGGATAGGGATAGGGCTGAAAGTCGATACGCTTGTCTTGCCAATCGGCATGACGAATCGCTTTCGACGATAAATACGATTCGCGATCACTCGCCGCGGGCGCAAGTACTTTATTTAATACGGGCAAAGCGTGCGGTGTGTAACGATTCACACCTTCTTTAGAAAGCAATTGCGCCGTCTCGGCCCGATTGTCGCGAATCCATAATTGGGCACGTACGATCGCATCAACCACCTTCTGCGACCACTCAGGGCGCTGCTCAAGATCACGCTCATGCATGAACACCGTGCAGCATGCGTGGTTACGCCAGACATCACCGGTAAAGCGCAGCACCTTACCAATGCCCATTGTTTCAGCGATCGCATTAAAGGGTTCAGCCACGATATAGCCTGCAATATTTCGCGACGCTAAAGCGGGGGGCATATCTGAAGGGGCCATCACCACCAGATTCACCTCGTTGGCAGCGGGCTGACCTTGCTTACGCGACACGGGCTCAAGGCCTGCATCGCGCAGCATGGCCTGCAACACCACGTTATGAATCGAATACCAAAAAGGAATCGCAACCGTTTTACCAGCTAAGGATTTGAGATCGTTAATCTCTGGCAGCACAGTCAAACCTGAGCCACCGACGTGATTCCAGGCAACGACTTTGGCCGGCACTTTACTGCCAAACCGCGCCCACACCGTCATGGGTGACAACAGATGTACGACATTTACTTGGCCTGCAATAAAGGCTTCGATCAGTTGCGCCCAACTGCGCAGCATCGTAGGTTTTTCAACCTCAACGCCCGCATCTTTAAAAAAACCATTGTTATGCGCCACTAATAACGGAGCTGCATCGGTAATCGGCAGATAACCGATTCGCACGGGGCCGCTGGCAGCCGGTTGCGCCTGCGCATTAAAGGCAGATAACAAGGGCGCAGCACCCGCTACCGTAAACAAGCTTGCCAACTTAAGCATCTCGCGACGCGAGACATGTTCAAGACACATCGACTAATTCCTTCAAAGCGTGAGGCGCCCGCGTTACCGCCGGCTTTGGGTGCAACGCACGTTGCAGCGTTCGTAAAATTTCAATGCGCAGCTGACCTAACTCTTCAACCAATTCGTCGCGCGGCTGGGGGTAGCTCAAATGCCACTCACCCACGCAATGAGCAGGCGCGCCACCCAAGAGCACAATACGATCGGCCACTTGTAGGGCCTCATCAATATCATGGGTGATGAGTACTGCGGCGGTTCCTAAATCGTCACGCAAGGTAAGCAACAGCTTTTGCATCGCGGTACGGGTGACCTCATCGAGTGCACCGAACGGCTCATCCAGCAAAATCACCTCAGGCTGCCGGGCCACGCAACGCGCAAGCGCCGTGCGTTGCGCCATGCCACCAGACAACTCTGCGGGCATCAAATTGCGTGCGTGCTCTAAGCCGACTTCACGAATTGCAACGTCGATCCGTTGCTTTTTTTCAGCAGCACTTAAGCGAGGCTGATGTTTGAAATCCAGCCCAAAGCCAACGTTTTTTTCAAGCGTTAACCATGGCAACAAGCTTGGGTCTTGAAAAGCCATCGCCACGCGTGGATGGGTTCCCGTCAGAGGTTGACCATCGACCAGAACACAGCCCTGAGTAGGCTGCTGCAAACCCGCCAAAACACGAAGCAAGCTGGATTTGCCAACACCGCTTGGGCCAAGAATCACTACGATTTCGCCAGCGGCAACTGTAATATCCAGACCATCGATCAAGGGCCCCGCCGCGCCGTAACTTAGGCCTAAGCCTTTGGCTTCTAAAACATAATCAGGGCGTTTAATAATTGGCGCGAGCATCTCAATCTAGCCTCGTCATCCCCGCCAAGCGGGTTGGGACTGGAAGTGTAAGAGAGTCTCTATATTTCTAAAACTACCAATGAGTGATTTACTTATTACTTTTTAATCTTTATGCTGTTGCGCGATGGCGAAACGTTTATGCGTTCACCCACACCTTAAAGTTGAAGCATCCTGAAACGGTAGGCACCACCAGCCTCAAATCGCAAATCGCTGACCGCTGATGGCCGAGCTGATCGCTGACGATTGAGATTGAATCACTGCAGCGATCTCAGCGATATCAGGCTCTGTCAATTGTGCGCTGAGTCCAACCGCACTGATCGCCATCACGGGTCTTTTCAGATCATCGAGAATCGCAGACGCGATGGTGGTCACGCCCCGAGCGTAACACCCCCGGTCAATCGCGAAGCCATCGGCATGGCACTGCCTGACGTCTTGTAGATAGGCCTCGAACGATGGCGCATTTTCCCAGCGTAGCAATACAAATTTTTCGTATAAATCATGATCACTCAAGTTCATGCTGGCAGCCATACTGCGCCCAAAAGCAGCAATAAACATCGGCAAGCGCTGACCAATTGACATATGGACGCGAATTGCCGAGCCGCTGTCTGCCAGTTCCATCAGGATCACACGCTCACCATGAATCCGCAACCAAAGCGTTGCCGTCACATGAAACTGATCAGCGATTCCTTGTAAATACGGCCGAG
>CALFXX010000092.1 GCA_937952975.1 uncultured Alcaligenaceae bacterium | reverse complement strand
ACGAGCGGGCAAAGGTCATTGAAGTCTCCGATTTTCGAATAGTTTGCACTGATGCTAACACCCAATGGTGTTAAGTTCTATCTCTTGAGACTGTGCACGGAATGGGCAAGAAAAATTGAGTATGCTTTGCCCGTTGTCTTTGTCGCGACCCTGAGAAATATTGTTGTCCTAATCATCACAAGTTTTACGATTCGATGAGTCACTCGGGTGTTCATCAACATGAGGGCCTAAGCAAGGGCAAGATTATGAAAAATAGCGAGGCCATGAACAAAAATAAAGCCCATCGGCTCACCGTTGCCGCAGTGCTCAACGCGTTAAAGCCCCAAGCGGTGCTTGATATCTGCTGTGGAGATGGATGGTTGCCTGGCGCACTGGAGCGGCCAACACAGGTCGACGGGATTGATTTTTATACCGATGCGCCTGCCGGTTATGCCAGGTTTCAAACGGCAGACTTTAATCAGGGGATCCCAGAGGTCTTTGGGCAATACGACGCTGCGATTTGTTGTGAGGCGATGGGGTATCTGCAAAACCCTGGGCTGTTTTTGCAAAGCGTGCGCGCGCACTTGAAGCCGGGCGCTACGTTTGTGCTTTCGCTGCCTAATCCAAACTATGCCGGGGCGCGCATGAATCACCTCATTCAAGGCTTTCCGCGGTCGTATTCTTGGTTTGCGCAAAACAATACGGCCGAGCCTCACATGCCTTGGCTGACACTGGGTTTGTTTCAACTATGGCTCTTGCTTGGTTTAAATGGCTTTACCGAGATTACGGTGCACGAGGTCGACGAAAAAAAACCACGGCGCCATTCTGAAAGAATCATCGGCTGGTTGATTAAGGGCTATGCCCGAAGAAAAATTAAATCCGCACCGTCTGCTGCGGTCGCGCAGCTTTGGCGGCAGGCCTTATCTGACCAGGTGGTGTACGGTCGACAGTTAGTGGTCTCTGCTAAAGTGAGCGCGCAGCTGGCAGGCTGACGCCTAACCACAGGCTCGATCACTACACGCTTAATCATCACTACACGCTTAATCATTACGCGCTTGATTTTTTACTCTGATCGTCACCGCTATGACGCTTTTCGACTGAATCCTTAAATGACAAATACAGCCCTTCACCCCGCAGCCGACGTGTCCCGTTCGTTAGCCCAATTTGTTCAAAACTGCTGCTGGGACGATATCCCAGACGTGGTGCGCCATGAGGCCAAACGCTCGTTGTTAAATTATTTCTCGACGGCGTTGTCGGCCTGCTTTGACCCAACGATTGAGCGTGCTGCACGGGTCTACGGACGCTTTTCTGTCGGACCACAGGCGACAGTCATCGGTCGCGGGCAACGGCTCGATATGCTGACCGCGGCCGCTCTCAATACGATGGCCGCCAACGTGTTTGATTTTGACGACACACATATTCCAACGATCATCCATCCGACCGCGCCGGTCGCCCCTGCGGTTTTTGCGTGGTCTGAAACGCAGCGCACAAGCGGGGTCGAGTTGCTACTGGGATTTATCTTAGGGGTTGAGGCTGAGTGTCGAATTGGTAATGCGGTGTCACCCGGGCACTATGCGCGCGGGTGGCACATCACCTCGACCTGCGGGGTGTTCGGGTCGGCGCTGGCGACCGGTAAGTTGCTTGGTTTGAGCGCAAAGCAATTGGTGTGGGCCTTGGGGTCGGCCTCAGCGCAAGCCTCGGGCTTGGTCGAGACCTTAGGTACCATGTCTAAAAGCGTCAGTATGGGTAACGCCGCACGCAACGGTATGTTGTCGGCCTTGTTGGCGCAACAAGATTTTGATGGGCCGGCTCAGCCCCTTGAGGGTGTGCGAGGTTTTTTAAATGTGACCGCTGACACACCAGACTGCCAAAGTATTGTCAGTGAATTAGGTGTGCGTTGGGAAATCCTCAACAACACTTATAAGCCGTTTCCTTGTGGGGTTGTCTTGAACCCCGTGATTGAGGCGTGCATAGGCTTGTCGCAGCACCCAGAGCTCGTGCGGCAAGGTTTAGAGGCCATTGAACGCATTGAGTTGATCGGTCACCCTTTGTTGCGACAGCGCACTGACCGACCTAACGTGACGACGGGTCGCGAGTCGCAGGTCAGTGCGCAACACGCGGTCGCCGTTGCCTTGACACGCGGTAAAGCGGGTTTGGCAGAGTTTAGCGATCAGGCTGTCGCCGACGCGAGCTTGCGTATCTTGGGTCGTAAGGTTGCTTTCGTGGACGATGCCTCGTTTGTGGTCGAGGCGGCGACAGTTAAGTTGCATCTGCGCGGTGGGCAGCGACTTGAAGTGGCGATTGATATCGCGCGCGGGGCACGGGGCAAGCCGCTTTCAGATCAGGATATTGAAAACAAAGTTCGCACGCTATGCGAATATGGGGGCTCGGGCTGCAACCCTGAGCCCTTGATTGAAGCAGTCTGGTCAATGGACCGAGCTGCAGATGTGGGGCAGCTCATGCAATGGGTTGTTGGAATCGCAAAACCTTAACTAGATCAAAAGAGGCTAACGATGCTAAAAGTCAGAGATAGGTCAATGCGATCGCGACGCCGAGTGACTGGATTGCTCGCGAAGCTGAAAGTCGCAGGCTTCTTGCTCGCCACGTTTATGTGCGCGCAAGTGTGCGCGCAGTCTGCTTTTAAACCGACGGCTCCAGTCAAAATTGTGGTGATGTTTCCACCGGGTGGCGGAACCGACGCCGTTGCTCGAATTGTGGGCGAACGCCTGACTGAGCTATGGCAGCAACAGGTGATCATCGAAAATAAAGCCGGCGCTCAAGGCAACATTGGCACTGCGTATGCGTCCAAAGCAATGCCTGACGGACACACCTTAATGATCGCGCATCAAGGCGTGATGACCGTCAATCCGCATCTTTATAAAGATATGGGCTTTGATGTCAAAAAAGATATTGTCCCGGTCGGGCGACTCACCCAACAACCGTTCGTACTCGTGGCTCACCCCTCAGTGCCGGTAAGCACACTCAAAGAAGTTGAAGCACTCGCCAAAAGCAAGCCTGGCAAACTGACGTATGGCTCAAGCGCTGCGGGCCCGCAACTCGCGGTTGAGCTCTTTAAATTCACAACGGGTGTTAACTTGTTGCATGTTGCTTATAAAGGGGCAGGCCCTGCCGTGATCGACGTGTTGGGGGGCAATATCGATTTGTTGGTGGCCAACCCGTCTTCGGTGGCACAGCATGTGCAAGCCGGTAAGCTTCGTGCGATTGTGCTGTTTGGCTCGCAGGGGGTAGGCGTGTTGCCGGGTGCGCCTACTGCAATCGATGCGGGCTACCCCGCCTTGGGCGATATTCCTGAGTGGTATGGGCTAGCAGTCCCAGCCCTGACGCCCGTTGCGCTGATCGCTGCGTTGAATCAAGATGTCAACACGGTGCTCTCTGATGCAACGGTACAAAAACGCATGAGTGCCTTGGGCTTAAACGCTTCGCCAAGTACGCCCGCCGAATTTTCAGACCAAATTAACCGTGACTTTGCGCGTTGGGGTAGTTTGATTCAACAGGCAGGGATACGGTTTGAGTGACCCGCTTGCCTGACTGCTGGCCTGCCAGCTGTTTTAAGGTTGGCTTAAGAGGTTGTTTTAGGCTTGGTCGTTTTTGTCGTTTTCTTTTTAGGTGTTGTGCTCTTTTTAGGTGGAGTCTTCTTTTTAGTTGCCGTGCTCTTTTTAGGGCTCGTTTGAGCAGGTGTACCTGAGCTGGTTTGTGCTGCAACGGGTGCAACGTGCGCAAATCCAAAAGCAGTCAGCATTAAAAATACGGCAAGTTTCTTATTCATCATCATTCCTTCAGATTGCAGGCGTAACCGGTGTAAGTAAACGTTACTTCACCCTGCGTCTATTTTAGACTGCTTGGACAGAAACACAATTTGAAACCAATGATTTCGCTCCGATAAGGTTTAAAAGTGCCCCAAAATCCCCAAAAACCCTCATCAAATGTCGATTTTGATGGGATTGTGTTGTTTTTAGCCCTTGGGTTTATTGTTGGACTACCTTGCTTTATTGTTGGTACTGCTTTGTTTATGTTGGGGTTTTCAACCGCTAACTCTGACCTGGTGAGCGTCGCGAGCTTGCTCTACAGCGTTGCAATCGCCGCGATCGGCGGGCGCGGTGTGCTGCGTCGGTATCCACCCAAGACCGAAGGGCAGGCCCTGATGTTAGGTGCTGGGGTGCTGGCGGTGATTGCCTGCGGCTATTGTCTGATAAGCGCGATTTTTTGGGCCTTGCACCTGCCGAGCGGCTTTGGTGGATAATTCGGTCAGATGGTGTTGATTGATGGTTGGAATCGAAATGTTGAAGAGAATGTGTTTGCTCGGGTTGGCCAGCCTGAGTTTGTTAGCGCCCGGAGCGTTTGGGCAGACCGCCCCAGCGACCCAATGGCCTACCCAACCCGTGCGCATGATTGTGCCGTTTCCTGGGGGCGCCAGTACGCTTGACGCAGTGGTGCGTTTGGTGGTGCCCGAGGTTGCGCGCGATTTAGCAAGCCCTGTTTTTGTCGAGAATAAACCCGGTGCCGGTACGGTCATTGGCGTGGATGCGGTGGCAAAGGCAGTCGATCGGCACACTTTTGGCGGGGTCGCAAATAGTTTTGCCGTCAATCAGTCGCTCGTTCAGAACTTACCCTACAACCTCGATAAAGAGTTGGTGCCAGTCGTTTTGTTAGCGCGTACCGCAAACGTGCTTGCGGTGCGGCCAGATCTGCCAATCCGAAATCTGACCGAGTTGATTGCCTATGCCAAGAAAAATCCTGGCAAGCTTTCGTATGGGTCGTTCGGCAATGGTACGACTCCGCATTTTGCCGGTGAAATGCTGAAATCGATGGCTGGTATCGATATGGTGCATGTGCCCTATAAGGCTCAAGGGCCCGCGCTCAATGATTTGCTCGGAGGCAATATTGACCTGATGTTTGGTAATTTGCCTGATTTTTTAGCGCATATTCGCTCGGGTAAACTGAGGGCATTGGGCACAACCTATTTGACTCGAGCTCCTTTGGCGCCCGAGATCCCCACGATTGCTGAACAAGGTCTACCTCACTTTGAAACCGACTCGTGGTACGGGATCATTGCGCCGGCCAACACCCCGAAGGTGATTGTCGAACGGATGAATCTTTCGTTGAACGAGGCATTGACACAGCCAGGCGTTGTGCAAAATCTGCGTGAACGCGGGATCGAAATAATCGGTGGTACGCCTGCAGAGTTCGGCGCGCACCTTCAGCGCGAGGTCGCTAAATATGCCGACATCGTAAAAACCTCGAATATGAAAATTGACTGAGCAATCCTATGACCAACATGACTAACAAGCAGCCTTTACGTATTGCAATCGCCGGTTTGGGCGCCATCGGTAAATCCATCGCCAGCTCTTTGGCTAAAGGCGTCGTTCCCGGGGTCGTTCTCACTGCGGTTTCGGCCAAAAACCAAGAGAAGGCTCAGCAGTTTGTATCAACCCTTGGTGTGCCGGTTAAGGTGCTCACGCTCGCCCAGCTTGAGCCTGAGGCTGATTTGGTGATCGAGTGCGCGCCAGCGGCGCTTTTAGCCGACATCGTGACCCCCTTTTTAAAAGCAAAAAAACAAGCGATTGTTTTATCGGTGGGGGCATTATTGTTTAATCAGAATTTGATTGACATGGCGCAGCAAGAGGGGGGCATCATCCACGTGCCTACTGGCGCGCTCATTGGCCTTGATGCCATGATTGCCGCTGCCGAAGGCAAGATTCATTCGGTACGGATGGTTACGCGTAAACCACCCAACGGGCTCTCGGGTGCCCCGCACTTAATCGAGAATAACATCAGCGTCGAGGGCCTGACTGAGCCGAAAAAAGTATTTGAGGGCAATGCACGCGCAGCGGCTAAAGGCTTTCCAGCTAATTTGAATGTGGTCGTTGCGTTGGCGCTCGCCGGTGTTGGCCCTGAAGACACGTTACTTGAAATCTGGGCAGACCCAACGGTCGTGCGCAACACTCACAGCATCGTGGTGGATTCAGACTCAGCGAAGTTCTCCATGACCATGGAAAATATTCCATCTGAAAACCCCAAAACGGGCCGCATTGTCGCGCAAAGCGTCATCGCGATGCTGCGCAAAATGCAAGCAAGTTTCAAGGTTGGCACCTAAACTTACTTTCTAAAGATTGCTGCCTGCAGGTTGCTACCTACAGGCTGGCACCCACAGGTTGGCAATCAAAGCTTGGCGGCCAAGCAAGGTCAGCGCACGAAATAGCCTTAAGCCGCCTGCGCGACAGCCTTTTTGCGTGGTAAGTCCAGCGTTGTGACGCGAGTGAGTTCGCGCTTGTGGGTTTTATCGTCAAACGGACGCGCCCGATGCATGGTGGTGCGATTATCCCAAATGACCAAGTCACCGAGCGCCCACTCATGGTGACTTAAAAACTGAGGGCGAGTCGCGTGCTCGATTAAATCGCGCAGTAACAGACGACCTTCAGGAACAGGCCACTCGATGACGCGTTCAGCGTGCGAGGCGAGATAAAGTGATTTACGGGGCGACCCTTCAATCACACGAACGAGCGGGTGCGTCGCCCCAAGCAGCCTGGCCTTTTCTTCTGGCGAAAAATCAAAGCC
Source organism: uncultured Alcaligenaceae bacterium (assembly GCA_937952975.1). Lineage (GTDB taxonomy): Bacteria > Pseudomonadota > Gammaproteobacteria > Burkholderiales > Burkholderiaceae_B > Zwartia. Next base: position 5,789 of record CALFXX010000092.1, on the reverse strand, counting down.
CATGGTGTGTCGCGAGTACGCAATCGAGTGATGGACATGCAGGTCGGCAATCGTGGCTTTCGTGGCGTCATCCAGTGCGTCGTAGGCCGCCCGCATATCAGCAAATTCGGTATCGGCTCGCACGGGCGGTATGTTGCGCGCGTAGAGCATTGAATACCGCCCCGCTGGGTCTTCAAATGAGGCGTCAGTGTGCCAGATGCGGTTACTGATCCCGTTAATGCGCCGGCGATCTTCGGCCCCCAAAATAGCGCCGTCTTGCCCAACGTTTGAGATGTCGGTCAGCGCCTCGTTACCGAAGCGATTTTTGACCAAGACCGATGACGAGGTTTTAGAATGTAATTCGCCATCCAGGCGTTGAGCAAAATCAAGTTGGTCTTGATTTGAAAATTGTTGTCCCCTAAACACCAAGACGCCAAATTCAGTCATACCGGCGCGTAATTGCTCGAGACTTGCTTCGTCGTGAACCTGCCGTAAGTCAAGCGCACTGACTTCTGCCATAAAAGTGGGATGAAGCTTTTTGAATGTTATGGTCATGCTTGTGTCTCTCTTATTATCTTGAGTGCTTTAGGCGCCCGTTGCGTTGCACGCCGATTGTTGATCACAATAAATATACTCCTTTAAGTAAAAACTCATGACCTCGAAACTCATTTTTTTGACGAATCCAATTCATCCTCTGGTACATGCCGAAATGGAAACGTTCGCGCGCGTCTCGGTGTCGCCGTCCATTCGCGATGAAGATCTGATTGCCGGCGCGCGCGAGGCCTCTATTGTGGTGGTGCGCACCCCGATCCCCGCGGCCTTGTATGACCAGGCTCCGAACCTTTTGGGCGTGATCCGGCATGGCGCCGGGGTCGACATGATTCCAATCCCTGAGGCGACCGAACGGGGTATCGCGGTGGCCAACGCGCCTGGAACCAACGCGGTCACGGTAGCGGAGTTTGCTGTCGGTCAAATGTTGGCGCTAGCCCATCGCAGCGCCGCCGCAAATCAACGCATGCGTGCGACAGGTTGGGCGAGCGCGCGTGTCTTGGCTGACCAAGGGCTCGAGTTAGCAGGAAAAAAAGTTGGCTTGGTGGGCTTGGGGGCAATTGGGCAGGCCGTTGCAAAAATGTGTCATTTTGGCTTTGGAATGAGTGTGTGCGGTTATCGACCAAGCGGTCGCGCATCGCTCGATTTTGTTGAAGTGACCTCGCTCGAGCTGGTCTTGAGTCAGTCGGATTTCGTCGTGCTCGCTTGCCCGCTAAACGCCTCAACGAAGGGGCTCATTAGTCGCGAATTACTGGGCAAAATGAAGCCATCGAGTTATCTGATCAACGTCGCCCGTGGCGCGGTGGTGGATCAACAGGCTCTGGTTGAGGCGCTGGCTGAGAAGCGTCTTGCGGGCGCGGCGCTGGATGTGTTCACAGAGCAACCGCTGCCCACCGCTTCTCCTTTGTATGGGATGGAAAATGTGCTGCTCTCGCCTCATATGGCTGGGGTGACCGACGACAGCTTGAAGGCGATGGGTCGCTCAGTGGCGCGCCAGGCCCGACAGATCCTAAGCGGTCAATTGCCTGAACACTTAGTCAACCACGAGGCAGCTACCCAGCTGCAACAGCCTCTTGAGCGGCGACTGCTTGAACGGTAAGAAATCAGCCAACTCACCTCAGTTGCGCAAACAATAAGCGCCGCTGACGTGATAGCCAGACGGGCAGCTGCCGCTTTTGACGATCGCGGCTTTTGAGGAGTTGCTGCTAGCCAGACAATACCCACCGCTAGTGTGATAACCCGAGGGGCATGAGCCCACCTGGGGCAGGGCCGCCCGGGCATTGGATGAGGAGGGAGTACAGTAATTTCCGCTGCTGTGATAGCCACTGGGGCAGGAGCCCTGCTTGATCAGTGGTTGCGCAAGCGGGGCTTGAGCGATGCCCGGCGCGCTGAGCAGAGCGAAGACGGCGGGCACCAGCCAGCGCGCCAGAGAGACTTGCGCGCGACGGCTCGAAGAGTCTGGATGGTTGGTCGACATCGTGTAAGTGCCTTTTAGCGAAGTGGTCACCGAGGTGGTAACAAACAAACGGGATCAAGATAACGCTGGGCGAGAGCGGTAGGAAAATATTTTGAGGTAAGAGTGCCTCATTTTGAAGCGAGAGGCAATTATCTTGAGGCCATGGTGCACAGAGCAGTGGAATAAGTCCAGAGCAGTGGACGAAGATCTCAGAGCAGTTGACTAAAAAAAAGTTAGTATTAGGATTTTGATGATTTTTGACGAAATGCGCAATTCTTGAGCAAAACCTGCACTTGTTGGTTGCCAGAACGGTGCAAGTTTTCGTCTTAGCGCGCGCGATGCTACTATTTCAGGTTACCGAAGTATGACTATTGCAATTCAATTGAAACAAGCCAATGAATCTGACCTTAAACGCACCTGATTACGTTCGCCACGATGGTTTAAAAAAGTGGGTGGCTGAGATAGCCGCAAAAGCCAAGCCCGCCAAAATTGTCTGGTGTGACGGTTCGCAAGAAGAATACGATCGACTTTGTGCCGAGATGGTGCAGTCGGGGATGTTGCACAAACTGAACCCCGCGAAACGACCCAACTCGTTTTTGGCGCGCTCGTCGCCCGATGACGTGGCTCGTGTTGAAGACCGCACATTTATCTGCAGCAAAAACAAGGCAGACGCTGGCCCTACCAATAACTGGATCGAACCCGCAGAAATGCGCACCAAGCTCGATGAGTTGTTTGAGGGTGCGATGGCGGGTCGTACGATGTACGTGATTCCGTTTTCGATGGGCCCTCTGGGTTCACCGATTGCACAAATTGGCGTTGAGTTATCTGACTCGCCTTATGTCGTGGTCAACATGCGCATGATGACCCGCATGGGTAAAAAAGTGTATGACGTGCTGGGTCCGACGGGTGAGTTTGTACCCTGTGTGCATACGGTCGGTGCGCCTTTGGCTGCTGGTCAGGCCGATGTGGTTTGGCCGTGCAACAACACCAAGTACATTGTGCACTTTCCTGAAACACGTGAAATCTGGTCGTACGGCTCGGGTTATGGTGGCAACGCGCTGCTCGGCAAAAAGTGTTTTGCTTTGCGGATTGCGTCAAATATGGGTCGTGCTGAAGCAAGTTCAACCTCACCCGGTTGGCTGGCTGAGCATATGTTGATTTTGGGTGTTACGGCACCATGGGGTAAAAAATACCACGTTGCTGCTGCGTTTCCGTCAGCCTGTGGCAAAACGAACTTTGCAATGTTGATTCCGCCTAAAGGCTTGGGTCAGCAGGGCTGGAAGATCACTACGATTGGTGATGATATCGCCTGGATCAAGCCTGACGCAAAAGGTAACCTGCGCGCAATCAACCCAGAGGCCGGCTATTTTGGTGTTGCACCAGGCACCAACGAGCAATCAAACTTTAATTGCATGGCAACCTTGGCACAAGACACAATCTTTACCAACGTGGCCCTGACAGATGATGGCGATGTGTGGTGGGAGGGCATGAGCAAGGTTCCCCCTGCGCACTGTATCGATTGGCAGGGGCGTGACTGGACACCTGAGCAGGCAAAAGAAAAAGGTATCAAGGCCGCACATCCGAACGCACGCTTCACCGTTGCTGCGACACAAAACCCTGTCTTGGATCCTGAATGGGATAATCCTGAGGGTGTTGTGATTGACGCCTTTATTTTCGGTGGTCGTCGCTCGACAACTGTGCCTTTGGTGACAGAAGCGCGTGATTGGTCTGAAGGCGTGTACATGGCTGCCACCATGGGCTCTGAAACCACTGCTGCGGCGGTGGGCGAGCAAGGTGTGGTGCGTCGTGACCCCTTTGCGATGTTGCCTTTCTGTGGTTACAACATGGCCGAGTATTTCCAGCACTGGCTGTCGTTAGGTGAACACCTGCAAACGACTGGCGCCAAGTTGCCACGTATTTTCTGTGTGAACTGGTTTCGTACAGATGCTGACGGTAAGTTTGTGTGGCCTGGCTTTAGCGAAAACACCCGCGTACTCAAGTGGATGTTGGGTCGTATTGAAGGCGAGGCTAAAGGCAACGAGCACGTGTTTGGGATCACGCCAAACTATGAAGATCTCGACTGGTCTGGCATGGATTTTTCTCTTGAAAAATTCACAACGATCACTTCAATCGACAAAGCGGCCTGGCGTAAAGAGTTTGAATTGCATGCTGAACTCTTTGAAAAATTAGCCCATGGCTTGCCACCAAGCTTGCTTGAGATCAAGGCGGGCTTCGAAAGCCGTTTAGGTTAAGTACTCGTTAAGGTTAAGTACCGGTGCTAGCGCAGCGACGTATTCGCTACGCCTGAGATTAAAGCAAAGAGCCCCGCAGCATATTGTTGCGGGGCTCTTTGCTTTTTGTCGATTGATTGCCCTTGAGTTCAGAACTCATGAACTCAGAGCGCCGGTCGGCTCACCTGTTGGTCATGACAGGCAACGCGCCTTACATTCGACTTTCCCAGGTTGCATCCAAATCAAACGGGTACACAGGGCGAGTAAGCTTGCTATACGGAAACCGCGAGTAATCAGAACTTGTGACGCCACCGCCATCGCACTCGACCACGGCTTTGGCAATCGGCACAAATACTGGTCGGCAATACATTCTGGATTTGAGCAATACAAACCGATGCTTGGTCGCATCAATGCCGATATGACTGAAAATGCCTAAGTCCCAGTGCTCTTGAGGCGTCTCAGTCACCATCACCAACGCTTGAGGCAGCTGCAGTAAGACCGTGCGCCCCATGTAAATGCGTTGACCGGTATAGGTTGGGCCGCTGATGACGTATTCGCCATCTGTGATGCGCAAGACCACCCCGGTTAGTGTGCGGGGTGTCGTGGTGATGCCGAGTTGGGTGAGCGGAACCTTGTCACCAACGGCGACCGAAACCGTTGCACCGACACCTGCCGCAATCATCAGTGAGACGGCCTCGGGATCGCACACGGGCCCAACAACGATATCTTGCAAGCCTTGCGCCAGTGCCTCGTGTAAGACATTCATGTCGTCACAGGTGCCGCCCGACATGCAGTTATCGCCGTGGTCTAGCAGCAGCACAGGCCCCGTGTCTGGTTGTTGAGCAAGCTCTTGTGCCCGAGCGATCGAGGCGGCTAAGGGTTCGCTTTCGTACACGAAACCTTCTCGGTTATCCCAAATAAAGCCAGCCACGACATCGGCAAATTGCTCGGCAGCCTCTTGGTCTGCGTTGCTAATGACGACCACGCTGATGCAGGGTGCAGCGATGTCAGCCAAAGAAAACCCCGCCAAGACCGATACGCCGAGCATGCCAGCGGCCTCAGCGGCGCGCGCGAGCTCGACCGCTTCGTGCATGGCTCCAATGTCGGTGCGACTGCACAACGTGTGCGAAAGTAAAGGCAGGCGGCGCCAAGCCATCGCAGGTTTGATTTTTTTATTCATCATCTCGATGAGCAAACGCGCGGCGTGTGCGCCGGTTTCGTACATGTCGATGTGGGGATAGGTTTTGAAGCTCACCACGATGTCGCTATTGGCCATCGTTTTTTCAGTGATTTTTCCGTGCAAGTCAAAGGCGACCGCGATGGGGGCCTTGGGCAAGGCCGCACGCAAACGCTCAAGCAGATCACCTTCGCCATCGTCAGAGTTTTCGGCCACCATCGCGCCGTGCAGGTCGAGTGCGATCGCGTCACAGCCCGCAGCGGCGGCCACAATCACATCTGAAAGATGTGTGTAGGCCTGCGCGGCAACGCGACCGCTCGGGTTAGCGGTCGCGCTGCACGCCACAACAACCTCATGACCCGCTTGTTCAGATCGGAAGAGCACACGTCTGAACTCC
>CALFXX010000091.1 GCA_937952975.1 uncultured Alcaligenaceae bacterium | reverse complement strand
AACTACGCCGCTAGACGTGGCAGAAGTTGGGCTTGTGAAATAACGTGTTGAGCCTGGCGTCTGGCCATGGTCTTTTCCGGCTACCGTCAGATCAAGTGTTGCCATGCCCGTTGGAGGCAACTGCACCGAGGCCTTTGTAAATTTGCAGCCAGAGAAAACCTCTGAGCGTGCAATGTCCGCATACCACTCTTCGATTGAGTACGATTTGTCTGTGTGACCAGATAACGGGATATAAGTTGTTTTGCCGGGCACGGATACTGTCGCGGCCGCAATCGGACCCTCAGCAACGAGCGCAGAGCCATTCAACACGATCACGTTCAGCACAAGTGCAGTGACACCCGTCACAAACAGATTTTTATTCAAATTTGCAGCGTTAAAGATGCCTGCTGACAGACGCACGACCTGACCGATTTTGATCCCATCAGTCAGGAAAGATCCCGCTGCGCGCGTAATCGTGTAATTCGGGGCGGTTCCTGCGACAGTGATGCTTGCAGCAGTAATCGCTGTCACAGCAGCAAAATCTCGCTTGAGGATTGCGCCAAGGTACGTCGCATAAGAGCCAGGTGAAAGTTCACCTTTTAAGCTACCGGCAACCTTACGTACACCGTGACGGAAATCTGCTGTTTGCAAATCAGTACGAATTTCGCCTGACTCATAAGTGTCTTTACTTAAATTAAAGCTCGCATCGGTTCGACGCAGCAGCTGCGCGCCTGTTACGACCGCCGGAAGAACGCCATAAGAGGTTTCTTCTTTTATTGATACTTGCTTAAATACACCTGAGGCTTGTGCCATGGTCATTCCTTAATTAATTGCCAAGAGGCAGACGAAAAAAAACCGCCTCACCAGCGGTATGGTTTCTCAATTATTTTCACGAGCTTTATTCGTACCAGAGCGCCATAAAATCCTGCGAGCCGTACCAGACGTTGGCCTCGTTATCGCGTGTGATGGGCGTTTTGATATCGCGAACGACCCTGGCCACGCTCTTATCCGCGTAGGTACCGCTTTTAAGATTCATTGCGGCCATCACTGCGGCAAGGATTTGTTCGACCCCAGCGGGCGTGAGCGCAAGCGCGGTCACCTGGATTCGGCTCTCTAATAGCTGTGGGCCTGAGAGAGCATTCATCGTAAGGATTGGCGTTGTACTGACCGTTGAGTAGATGAGAGCGGGCATGGCGCAGTTTTGCGGTAACACTGCCAGAGCGCGACGATCGCCGACAAGGGTAGTGACGCCCGCGACATTCAGAAGAGCAGCGGTAATGAGTTCTGCGCTCATCGCGCGACTTTGGCCAGTTCTTTAGGCAAGCGCACCCGCAGATAGTCGGCGAAGCTCGTGATCGCTTTGCCGCTTGCCTGGTCCAAGGCGGGGCGCATAAAGGGTTTGGGATGAATGCCCGGGTGTACGATGACCTCACGCATGACCCCTGCAAAGAAAAGGCTCTTGTGGTTCTTGGGGTGGATCTCGTAAGGTTTGCCAACGGTCTTGTCCTGTCCGGTATAAAAAGAGGCCGTACCGAACTCGATAAAGTGTGCGTACCAGGCGTCTTTGTTACCTGCAGTGAGGCGCCCGCGTATCCACCCATAGCCGGTTTCGCTCTTACGCTTAAACCCAATGCGGATACTCTTTTGCAGGTTGCCCGTATTGATCGAGCCGTTAGCTGCCAGAGTGGTCTTGGCAACGTCCCCTATCACCTTAAGTGATGCCCGCATGCCGCCACGCATCACATTGCCCTCGATCCTGGCGGGAAGGGTTTTGAGCAAAGAGTCCAGTTCCTTGAGGCCAGTTACATCGACAGTGCTGGTGTTAGCCACGAGTTAAGCCCTCCGAGGCGAGAAGCGTGACGAGGACATTGCTTTCGTCCTCGTTTAACGCTGCGTGAATATTAAAAATGCGACCCTTGTAGAGCGCCCGGTAGCCGGCCACCACACGTGTATCGGCAAGAAGGCTGGAATAGCGCACCGTGAGCTGATGCGTAACTTCGCTTACCAGCTGAGCGGCGCTCAAGCGCTCCTGACCTGTGAGCGGCTGAATGTCTGCCCAGACAGTCATGACGTTGGTCCAGGTAGGGACCGAGATGCCATAACTATCGAGCGTGGTACTCAAGCTTTGCAGTGTGAGTCGACGCGTTAGCTGACCGGCGCGCAATGTAGTCATACAAAGGCCACCTTGTAGGGATCGAGCAACCCATCAATAAAGGGAAGTAACTCAACCCTGCCACGACTGACCACGGCCACTTCCTCCCGGTGCGCGTAAAGACTACCCACCCGCAGCTTGATCCAACTCTTAAGACCTTCGGGAACTGACGCCCCCGCGCCATACCCCGTATCAAACGTGACAGACACCGCTGCAATCTGAGGCAAGCTGACCGGCCAGATCTGACCGAATACCGGAGTCAGGCGTGCAGGCTCACAACTTAAATCGGACGTATAGGTGCTGCTGGGCACGGTCTGAAGCACACCTGCCGTATCGAGGTACTGAATTGAAACGATGGACTGCACCGGACACTTGTGCAACAAAATAGCGTGTCCAGGCAAAGAGAACGCTTGCCCCGCGAGAATGCTCGTAAGAGCAGATCCGGGGAAACTGTCCAGCGTCATCTTCCAGCGGGCCGTCACAAGCTGCCGACCGGTAATTGTTTCGGCTGCTTGACGAGCCGCAGTGATGAGCGCTGTGATGAGCGCATCGTCTTCTGCGAAGTCCACCCGCAGATGAAGCTTGGCCTCATTTAGTGAGACCGGTTCTTCTGCGGGTGGAGTGACAAGTGTCAGGGGCACGGGTTAGCCGCTTATAAGATCTGGACAACAGCCGCTTGGTTGGACGCATCGGCCGGTGCAAAGCGTGGGTTCACACCCAGCACCTGCGCAGACGCGAGGGTTGCGGCCACACCAACAGTCAGCGACAGGCGTACAAAGCCAAAGCCGTTCACGGTGTCGAGCTCCTCGGGCTTGACGTTGATGAGCGCCTGCTTGTTATCACCGGTGGCTTTGACAATTTGAGTGAGTGCCTTGCCGGTGATGTCCTTGACACCAGTGCCAGAGCTGTCTGTGGCTTGCTGCAGTTTGGCATCAAGCGTTGCACTCGTTCCTAGTGCGCCAGTCTGGATGACAGCCACCAAGGCGTGGTGGTTGGCAACCGACAGCCAGCCGGTGGTGACGGTGCCCGCCGCCTGGGATACTGGATCGATTGTGGCGAGAATGGTGAGCAGTTCGCTCGCTTTTGAGTTGGGAAACATGGAGTAACTCCTAAAAAATGGGGTGCAAAGTAAGCAAAACGTTTGCCGTTCGTGCGATCAACGTGCGGCTAACTGGATGAAAGGCGACATGGTGGTGCTGCCCTTGGCAGGCGAGATAGGCGCCACGATCTTGGACTGGCCATCCATTCGGAAGGTCGTGCGAAACGCAGTCAGATCCGCATCGAAGTACAAGTGCATCGAGGTTGCGGTCTGCATGCCACCCGCCTTGGTGATGGTCTGGTAATACTTGAGATCTACGAGCAGAATGTCGCCCTGGCTTGAGAACGTGTTGGCGTGTTGTGAGACAAACACAGGGCGGCCGAGCAACGTGCCGTAGGGTGAGGCCTGAATCCCGCCAACCGTCAAGCCCATGGGCATGTAGATCGGGTAATTACCCAAGGTGAGCGTGAACAGCGCGGGCAGCACATCGTTGTTGACGATCCATACCGCGTTCGCAAACGAGCCAGTTGGCAGGCGTGCGATCATTTTGGCGAGGTTCTGCGCTACAAGCGTTTGCGTAGCCTGACCAGATTCTTTGGCGACCGTTACTGTGGCACCTGCTGCGAGCGCACCAATGGGCACACCGTTGCCTGCACCAAAGAGGATCGATTCGTTGGTCTTCCAGCGAATGGAGAGCGCGACCTTCTCGGGAAGATAGCTGGTTAAC
>CALFXX010000090.1 GCA_937952975.1 uncultured Alcaligenaceae bacterium | reverse complement strand
CGATCTTGCTTTGTCGCGAAGTGATCCCGCACATGCGGGCGCAGGGAGGGGGCAGCATCATTAACATCACGTCGCAGGCTGCTAATACAGGTGGTACGCGCGGCGCCGGCCTATATGCCGCGTCGAAGTCTTACATCACGACCTACACAAAGGGCTTGGCGCGCGAGGTGGTTCGTGAAGGCATACGCGTCAATGCAATGGCGCCAGGTGTCATTGACACCCCGATTCATGCGGCCCACGCCAGCAGTTCAGTGACGGGCAAGGACGACTTGCAGGCAAAGTTAAAGAAGTCGATACCGATGGGGCGCCTGGGGCGGCCTGAGGAGTGTGCGGGGGTGTTGTTGTTTTTGGCGAGTGAAGAGCTCTCAAGCTATGTCACAGGGCAAACCATAGGCGTTAATGGCGGCAGCACGATGGCGTCGTGAGGTGCCTCCGCGAGTGAGTTTGAGGCTGAGCGTTAATTCAAAGCGGTACGCGTCTGTACGCTTCTGTACGCGCGTCAGTTCAAAACTTAGTATTTCGCTGCACTGACCAACGCGCTGACAATGCACCCAAGACGGCGACCGCGGTCACAGCGAAGGCAAGTATCCAGTGAGAGGGTAACGACAAGGCAAATTCTGCGTCATAGCTACGCGCTAAGCTTGCCAGCGCGTCGTTTAACGGAATGAGCGCCAAGCGTGCGATGCCAATTGCGATGAGCGCCGCTAGGCTGCAGGTGACCGAACCTAGATATAAAAACGGTCTACGTACAAAAGATTCGGTAGCGCCAACCAAACGCGCCACGCCGATTTCTTCGCGCTGCGATAACGCTTGCATGCGTACGGTATTGAATACAGTTGCCAACACAACAAGCGCAACGCTTAAGGCCAGCAGCAGCAGCCCAATTCGTCCAAATCTTAGTAACGCCTCAAGGCGCTGTACCCATGCGGTATCAAGCTGCACAAGGTCAACCCCGGGCCACTTGCGCCAGATCTGGGCGAGCTTTTCTGCTCGCTCGGCAAGTTGGTCGCCTGGCGTGAGGCTGATCACGATGGCGTCTGGTAAAGGATTGCTGGGTAATACTTTAAGGGCTTGTTCCCAAGCGGGGTTGCTACGCAGTTCGGTGAGCGCCCGGTCTTTTGTGACGATCCGCACCCCTGCAACCTGATCTGCGTGTTCTTTTCGAATACGCGCGGCGAGTGGCTCGGTCGCGGTGCCGGGCGCATCAACCTTTAAAAAAACAGTCAGCTCAGGCGTCACAGAGACTTGGCGCGCCACCGGCTGTATTGAGACTAAGAGCGAAGCGCCTAGCAAAGGCAGCGAAAGCGCTAGCGCAATGACCAGCAAATTTGTCAGTGACGAAATAGGCGCTGCAGCCAGTCTTCGCAGCGTCACCGCGAGGGCGTAACGGTGTTGGCGTAACAGGCTCCTCATTTCAACGGCTCGCTTCGGTTTGATTCAGCATGCAATTGTTGAGAGTTACTGAGCGCGTGATCTTTGGTGTAAGTGTGCGCTCGCTGACTGGCAGAATCAGCAAACTTACCTGGCTCAATTTTGAACGCTCGCGTGGCGTATTCGGCCATTAAGGCGTCATCATGCGAGGCGATCACCGTGGTGACCCCGACACGATTAAAGTCTTTGAATACAGACATAATGCGTCTAGCCGTATCGATATCCAGGCTGGCAGTCGGCTCGTCGGCAATCAAAATTGCCGGTCGATTCACGATCGCGCGGGCGATTGCCAGCCGCTGCTGTTCTCCGCCTGAGAGCTCAATCGGCCGTGTGTTCTCTTTTGAAGACAGCCCAACTTTTTCAAGTGCGGCTCTGGCGCGCGCACGAGCCAAGCTGGTGGCAAGGCCGGTCACGGCGAGTGGCAGCAACACGTTGTCTATGGCACTACGGTCATACAGTAAGTGGGTATCTTGAAGGATGACACCCACTGCCCGTCTTAAATAGGGGCGCGCTCGTGCAGAGAGCTGATCAAGTCGGTGCCCATGAACCTGAATCGAGCCGCGGCTTGGGGGCTCTAAGCCCCCGATGAGCTTGAGTAAGGTAGATTTTCCGGCTCCTGAGGGGCCTGCAACGTACACAAATTCTCCGGCCGTGACCTTGAAGGTCAGGTCAGCCAAAATATGACGGCCTTGGCCGTACGATTTGAAAACATGCTGAAATTCGATCATGGGCTATCGCTTTTAGGCCTTAATAGTAACTCCCCCTGAACTTCGGGGATTGACGGCAAGGGATTTCCCCCATACATTGACCATGGGTGTGCGGCTACTATCTGTCGCTCGCAAGTATCGGTCGTTGCAGTGGGCTCACTTGGCCACCGCTCCTCTCAGTTGTCTTCCGGAGATTTATCCATGAAATTTCTTAAATTAGCTGCCGTTGGCGCAGCGCTTCTCGCAGCGAGTACCGTTGCGCAGGCTGGTACCACCTTTGATAGCGTCAAAAAGAAAGGTTTTGTGCAGTGCGGCACAAACACGGGTTTGGTCGGCTTTGCTGCGCCTGACAGCAAGGGCGTGTGGTCGGGTTTGGATATCGACATGTGCAAGGCCTTTGCCGCCACGATGTTCGGTGACCCAACTAAATTTAAAGTGACTCCTTTGACGGCTCAGCAACGCTTTACTGCGCTGCAGTCAGGCGAAGTTGATGTGTTGGTGCGTAACACCACCCAAACTATGACACGCGACACCTCGCTGGGTTTGATGGGCGTGACCGTCAATTTTTATGATAGCCAAGGCATTATGGTGCGCAAAGACAGCGGCATCAAAAGTGCAAAAGAGCTTGATGGTGCAACGGTCTGTGTGCAGCCTGGCACAACCACAGAGCTCAACCTGGCAGATTGGTTTCGTGCAAACAAACTTTCGTTCAAGCCTGTTGTGATCGAAAAGCTTGACGAAGTGGTTGGCGCGTTTGTGTCAGGCCGTTGTGATGCTTACACCACAGATAAATCTGGTCTGGCTTCTTCGCGTTCGTCGCAAGAAAAGCCTGATCAATATGTGATCTTGCCAGAAAACTTCTCGAAAGAGCCGCTTGGCCCGCTGGTTCGTCAAGGTGACGAGCAATGGCTCAACGTCGTGCGCTGGAGCTTTTACGCAATGGTCGAAGCTGAAGAGTATGGTGTGACGCAAGCCAACCTTGACGAGATGTTGAAAAGCACCAACCCGAATATTCAGCGCATTCTTGGCGTGACACCAGGTATGGGTAAAAACTTGGGTGTGGATGAAAAATGGGCTTACAACATCATCAAGGCCGTTGGTAATTATGGCGAAAGCTTTGAGCGCAATATTGGCAAAAATACGCCTTTGATGCTTGAGCGTGGCCTCAACCAGCAATGGACGAAGGGCGGCATCTTGTACGCCTGGCCAATTCGTTAAGCCTATTGTTGATTTGACAGTGCCCGCCAAGCGACTGCTTGTCGGGCACTGACACAGATGATGAATCCAAAAATGACTGTCGTGGCGCAGGCGCCGAAAAAGCGTTTGTCCTGGAACAATCCAGAGGTGCGCGCGATTGTGTACCAAGTGCTCGCGGTCGCCCTCGTCGGCGGCGTAGGCTGGTACATGGTGCATAACACCTTGCACAATTTATCTGTTCGCAATATCACCACAGGATTTAGTTTTTTAACGCGCGAAGCGGGCTTTGCAATTGGTGAAAGCCTGGTGAGTTATACCCCTGCAGATACCTATCAACGAGCGATCACGGTAGGCGTTCTCAACACGTTGCGCGTAGCATTGCTTGGGATACTGTTTGCAACGATTTTAGGCACGATTATTGGTATCGCCAGGCTGTCAAAAAACTGGTTGATTCGTAAAGTGTCAAGCGTGTACGTTGAAGTCATGCGTAACATTCCTTTGTTATTGCAGTTGTTCTTTTGGTACGCCATTATTATCGAGACCTTGCCCGGGCCGCGGCGTGCTTATCACCCGATACCGGGTGTGTTCGTGTCAAACCGCGGCATTCAGATGCCAACCATTGAAGGCGATGGTTTAAGTTGGCTGCTTTGGGGGTTGTTACTGGCTGTTGGGCTTTCGTTTCTATTAAACAAGTGGGCTCGGCATCGTCAAGAACAAACTGGGCAAATCTTTGCGCTATGGCGCTCGGTGCTCGGCTTGTTAGTCTTCGTCCCTGCTTTGGCATGGTGGGTGAGTGGTGAGCCCTTGTCGCTCAATGTGCCAACGCTCAAAGGCTTTAATTTTTCTGGCGGAATGACACTTTCACCAGAGTTCGCAGCCTTACTCTTTGGCCTGGTGATTTACACCTCAGCGTTTATCGCTGAAGTCGTTCGCTCGGGCATCCAGTCGGTGAACCGAGGGCAGTGGGAGGCCGCTGGCGCTCTTGGCATTAAAAACAGCCTTGTGCTTCGCTTGGTTGTTTTGCCTCAAGCGTTGCGTGTGATCATCCCGCCTATGACAAGTCAGTACTTGAACATTACTAAAAATAGTTCGTTGGCCGTCGCAATTGGTTATCCTGATCTGGTGTCGGTGATCAACACCACACTCAATCAAACGGGTCAAGCCATCGAAGGTATTTTGATGATTATGGCGGCTTACTTGACTGTGAGTCTTTCCATTTCTCTATTCATGAATTGGTATAACAAACGTATCGCGTTGGTAGAAAGATAAAGATGAGTGTCGCCCCCAACGTTGAGAATCAAGTTGCTGCACCGAGCGTGTGGTCGCGCGCGTCAATTTTGCACTGGTTGCGAACCCAGTTGTTTTCATCGCCGCTCAATACTCTGTTGACGCTGCTGACACTGTGGTTGTTGTTGGCGACCGTGCCGGCGATGGTTGATTGGTTTGTGCTGAACTCGACGGTAACCGCTTCGAGCGCGCAAGAGTGTCGCAAAGTAACCGGTGCCTGTTGGTCAGTCATTGTTGAAAAGCATCGTTTGATTTTGTTTGGGGTCTACCCCTATGAAGAACAGTGGCGACCTCTATTGGCAACTTTGTTGCTGGTCGGTGTTGTTTTACTCAGTGGTGTGCGCAGATTCTGGAACCGCTCGCTCTTGTTGTTTTGGACGCTTGCGCTTGCTGGCGCGGCAGTACTGATGTGGGGTGGGGTATTTGGCCTGACCTACGTTGAAAACAGTCGGTGGGGCGGTTTGCCGCTTACGCTCATGCTTTCAACCTTTGGCATCGCTTTTGCGTTTCCGCTCGGCATTGTGCTGGCCTTGGGCCGTCGTTCAAAAATGCCGGCCATTAAAACTATTTGCGTTGTGTATATTGAACTGATCCGCGGCGTTCCCTTGATTAGCTTATTGTTTATGTCGGCTGTGATGTTGCCACTCTTTTTGCCCGAGGGCCTCACCATCGATAAGTTGTTACGCGCGCAGGTCGCGATCATTTTATTTGCCGCAGCCTACATGGCCGAGACGATTCGTGGCGGGCTACAGGCCATCCCCAAAGGCCAATACGAGGGCGGCGACTCACTGGGCCTAACCTACTGGCAGCAGACGCGTTTGATTGTGCTGCCTCAGGCACTCAAGATCGTCATCCCTCCCTTGGTTGGTCTGTTTATTGCCCTCTTTAAAGATACTTCGCTGGTGGTCGTGATTGGTATTTTTGATCTGACTCAGGCAGCCAAGGCTGCGCTAGTCGATCAAACTTGGCGCGGCTTCAGCATTGAAATCTATGTCTTTATTTCGGCAATTTATTTTGTATTTTGCTATTCGATGTCTAAATACAGTCAGTCCCTTGAAAAGCGTCTGGCAACAGAGCATCAGCGTTAGAGGTTTTTTTAGATATCAGGCGCGCCCTATTCTCGGAGATCGTGTATGGCAGATGCCATCATTCGCATGCAAGAAGTGAACAAGTGGTACGGTAAGTTTCACGTGTTGCGCAACATTAATTTAGAGGTTGCGCCCGGCGAGCGCATCGTGATCTGCGGCCCATCCGGTTCAGGTAAATCGACGCTGATTCGCTGCATTAATCGGCTTGAAGAGCACCAGCAAGGGCATATTGTGGTTGAGGGTACCGAAATCACCAACGATATTCGTCATGTTGAAGCGATTCGGCGCGATGTTGGCATGGTGTTTCAGCATTTCAATTTGTTCCCGCATTTGACCGTGCTTCAAAATCTGACACTGGGGCCAATCTGGGTATTAAAAACACCCAAGGCCGAGGCCGAGGCGCGTGCGATGAAATACCTTGAACGAGTACGTATTGCCGAGCAAGCGAGTAAGTTTCCGGGGCAGTTGTCGGGTGGGCAGCAGCAGCGAGTGGCCATTGCACGCTCGCTGTGCATGGATCCAAAAGTGATGCTGTTTGATGAGCCGACCTCGGCGCTTGATCCTGAAATGGTGAAAGAAGTACTGGATGTGATGGTGAACCTGGCTGAGGATACGGGGATGACCATGCTCGTGGTCACGCACGAGATGGGCTTTGCCCGCAAGGTTGCCGATCGTGTGATTTTTATGGATCGGGGCGAAATTATTGAGCAAAACACGCCTGACGCCTTCTTTGATCACCCGCAAAACGAGCGCACCAAACTATTTTTGAGCCAAATCATTCACTAAACTCCAGCTGTCTAAGCCCGCTTACTCAAGCCGCGGTGTCCACGCCGTGATGTTCAATTCGCGGTGTCCAATCTAATGATGCCTAAGCTTGTGAGATAACGATGGTGAACTTAAGCTTGGCAGTGCCAATCAGGTCGCAAGTGTCAGCCGGTAAGTGGTCCGCGGCAAGACTGCTTGTTTTGGCTTTGCTCGTATTCGGGCTAGGGTTGTTCGCCATCAATGCGCAGGCTCAAGCGAGAGCGATCGCGAGCGATTCACCCGTTGCTCATTTTCCGGTTAAACCATTGCGCTTTATCGTGCCTTATCCGCCAGGTGGCCCGCTTGATGTGATGGCTCGCGTCTTGGCAGAAAAAGTAAAAATAAGCCTGGGCCAACCGGTGGTGGTTGAAAACAAGCCTGGTGCGGGTGGCAATATTGGTGCTGATCTCATCGCTAAAGCGCAGCCTGACGGATATTCTTTGGTGATGGGGGCGGTGGCCACACATGCGATTAATCCTTGGCTCTTTGCTTCGATTCCGTACGACTCAGTGAAGGATTTTGCGCCCGTCGCGCTGGTGGCCGCTGTGCCAAACGTGTTGTTGGTGAACCTTGATTTCGCGTTGAAACATAATATTCAAACAGTGCAAGATCTGATTGGCTATGCGCGCAAACATCCAGGCCAACTCAATTATGGTTCAGGGGGTTCGGGCAGCGCAGGGCATTTGGCAGGGGCCTTGCTCAGCGCGCGTGCGAACGTTGAGATGGTGCACATCCCCTACCAAGGTGCAGCGCCTGCGCAGTTAGCACTGCTGTCGGGTCAATCAGCTTTGATGTTCGATAACCTGGCTGCGGCGGCAAATTTGATTCGCGAGCAAAAAGTGAAAGCGCTGGCGGTCACCACCCAGGCGCGCTCGGGCGTGTTGCCAGACTTACCGACCATGCAAGACGCTGGCGTTGCGCCGTTTGATATTGGTACTTGGTTTGGTGTGTTCACCACCGCCGGGACACCTGCGGCCGTGGTCGAAAAACTTCATACAGCGTATATGGCGGCCCTTGCTGAACCCGACGTCAAAGAGCGTTTGAAAATAATGGGCTCTGAAACTACGCTGATGTCTATTCTGCAATTGACTGAGTTTGTAGCAACAGAGCGTGCTAAGTACCAGGAGCTAGTGAAGCTTTCAGGCGCAACCAACTAACAGGCAAGAACCCGCCAAGTTTTTAGATGTACATAAACTACTTCGGTCGATTTTGTCGCAAACTTTCGCCCGCCTGAGGCGGCAATTGCCAGAAAGAAAAACTTGGCAAGGCGCACAGCACGCCAATAACTAAAAAGCCCACTACAACATCAGCCGCGATGAGCTCGCTCGATCCCCGCCAAAGCATGCTCAGGTGCAGCGCTTCTGCGGCGACGCCGACCCCTAGACTCACCCCCAGTTGTTGTCCCATGGCGGCAAAGCTGCTTGCGCGGCTCATGCTGGCCTGAGAGATATCCGCGTAGGCTAAGGTATTGATCGCGGTGAACTGCAGCGATCTAAAAAAACCGCCGAATAGCAGGACGCCAATCATGAGCACGGCGGGTGTTGAGGCTGTAAAAAAGGCGCAACTCGCGAGGCTCGCTCCGGTGAAAACCGCATTGACGCTCAACACACGCCGATAGCCCCAGCGATCAAGGATACGCGGCGCCGCAATTTTCATCGCCATCGCTCCGACCGCACCAGCGAAGGTGATGAAACCCGCCGAGAGCGCGCTGAGCCCAAAGCCGATCTGTAGCATTAGGGCTAATAGGTATGGAACAGCACCGACACCGAAGCGACAAAGGTTGCCGGCAATCGTCGAAACTCTAAAGGTATGAATCTTTAATAAAGACAAATCTAAAATTGGATCTGAGTGACGCTGCGCGTGCCAGTAATACAGCGCGCCTGACAGTAGGCCCGTCGTGATGAGCCCCGCAGAGACCCAAATCGGAGGCCCGCCTTGGCCTAAAGATTCGAAGCCACCGACTAAGGTTGCCATGCATAATGCACTGAAAAAAAATCCTACCCAGTCTAGGGGGTGAGCCTGGTGGTCGCTGGGTAATTCGCGTACAAAACGCAAAATCATCCAGATGCCCAAGAGACCGATTGGGAGGTTAATTAAAAAAATCCAGTGCCACGAAGCGTAGGTCACTAAAAATCCGCCTAGCGGCGGCCCAGCCATCGGCCCAATCAAGGCGGGCATCGACAAAAAAGCCATGGCCTTCAGTAATTCATGCTTGGGAATCGTGCGTAGCAGGATAATTCGCCCAACCGGCACCATCATGGCTCCCCCAATCCCTTGAACAATGCGCGACAAGACAAGCTGAAACAGAGAGGTTGACAGGGCGCAGGTCAGCGAGCTCAGTGTAAACAGAGCGATGGCG
Source organism: uncultured Alcaligenaceae bacterium (assembly GCA_937952975.1). Taxonomy (GTDB): domain Bacteria; phylum Pseudomonadota; class Gammaproteobacteria; order Burkholderiales; family Burkholderiaceae_B; genus Zwartia. The sequence goes on along the minus strand of CALFXX010000090.1, from coordinate 9,649 downwards.
GCAATAAAGACGCGCCTGGCCCCGTAGCGATCGGCAGCCCAACCGCTAATGGGTACAAAGACCGCGACGGCAAGCAGATACGAAGTGATCGCAATGTTCAGCCGGACGGGGTCGGAGCCTAAATCTGCCGCCATGGTGGGTAAGGCCGTTGTCACGACCGTCGAGTCAAGCATCTGCATGAGCAGTGCGCAGCCAACGATAAAGGGCAACATCCGCTCGGGTTTAGCCGTCTGTATGGGCGGGTTTGAAGCTGGTTGTGGACCGTTAGGCCCAGATGGAGCAGTCGACATCGCGGCAATCTTAGGGGGTCAGAGCACTAATCATCAAGGGGCAGGCTCTACAGTACACTAAGCACTAGTCTAATTATTTAAAAAACGCCATGGCTGAGAACTACACTTCAGAAATTACTCAATTTCTTCAGGCTTACAAGGCCGCACACGCAGATGTCGAACAACGTCAGCGCGATGGGCGTGCACGCTTGTGGGATAAGCCTCAAGACCCCGAGCTCGCAGAGGGGTTTAAGCAAGCGCGGGTACGTCAGACCCCTTACGTGTATCAAAACAGTTAGTTTGTATGGTTTCGACTCAAGTTTCAGGCGATAGCCTGAATGCACTTGTAACGCCCTCAGTCGATACGACTCCCGATGTCATCGATGCGGTGGCGCTCGCTCGTTTATATGGCGAGCCGTTGTTCTCGTTACCCACCGATCTTTATATTCCGCCTGATGCGCTTGAAGTGTTTCTTGAGACATTTCAAGGTCCGCTTGATTTGTTGCTTTATCTGATCCGCAAGCAAAACTTCAATGTGCTTGATATTCCGATGGCCGAGGTCACGCGGCAGTATCTGTCGTATGTGGATCAAATACGGATGCACAACTTAGAGTTGGCGGCAGAGTATCTGTTGATGGCTGCGATGCTGATTGAAATCAAAGCGCGTATGTTGTTGCCGGTCAAAAAATCCGACACAGGGCAAGAGGCAGAAGACCCGCGCGCTGAGCTTGTGCGTCGTTTGCTTGAGTACGAGCAAATTAAGCTTGCCGCGCAAAAGCTCGATGCGCTGCCCCAATTGGGGCGTGATTTTCAGCGCGCGCAGGCCTTCGCAGACTTAAGGGTTGAGCGAGCCTTGCCTGATGTGAGTGTTGAAGATCTGCGCCAGGCGTGGGTTGATATCTTAAAGCGTGCAAAGCTCAATGCGCATCACCACATCACGCGCGAACAGTTATCTGTGCGCGACCACATGACACACATTTTGCGTCGTCTCAATGGCGTGCGCTTTATCGAATTTGGTGAATTATTCATGGAGCGTATCGCTGAGGGTGCTCCGACCGCCGTCGTAGTGGTGCACTTTTTAGCCTTGCTTGAGCTTGCGCGTGAAACCTTGCTAGAAATTACTCAGGCCGAGCCCTATGCCCCGATTTATGTGCGTTTGGCCTATACGAGTGCGGCAGTTTAGATCGCGCTTGGCTCAGTCACGGAGAAAAACAAGTGAAGGTTGTTCATACTATTCAAGAGTTGCGTGACCAGTTACGCGGGCAGTTGCGCGTGGCGTTTGTGCCAACGATGGGAAACTTGCACGAAGGCCACCTGGCGTTGATGAAATTAGCGAGGCAACATGGAGATCCAGTAGTTGCCAGTATTTTTGTGAATCGGTTGCAGTTTGCCCCAGGCGAAGATTTTGAAAGATACCCACGCACGCTGCAGGATGATATAAAAAAACTACAGCGTGATCGCGACGTCTATGTCTTGTTTGCTCCGGATGAGCGCGAGTTGTACCCCGAGCCACAAAATTACCGTGTGCAGCCACCGCAAGAGTTAGGCGATATTCTTGAAGGTGAATACCGACCAGGATTTTTTGGTGGTGTGAGTACTGTGGTGCTAAAGCTTTTTTCTTGCGTACAGCCGGGCGTGGCGGTGTTTGGCAAAAAAGACTATCAGCAGCTGATGGTGATACGTAATATGTGCCGCCAGTTTCAGCTGCCTGTTGAGATTTTGGCGCACGAAACAGTGCGGGCTGAAGACGGCCTGGCCTTATCGTCGCGTAACGTTTATTTGCAGCCGCATGAACGTGCAGAGGCACCGCAACTGTATGCGGCTCTGCAGTCGGTGCAGCAGCGCTTACGCGCTGGCGAACTCGATACAGTCAAGCTCGGGCATGACGCAGCCAACACGCTTCAAAGTCGTGGCTGGCAAGTAGACTATCTTGCGGTTCGTCGCCAGCGTGACTTGAATAAGCCCACCCCTGAAGACCTTGCAGCCGCCGAGCCCTTAGTGGTGTTAGCCGCCGCTAAGTTAGGCGCAACCCGCTTAATTGACAACCTCGAACTCTGAGCCCTGTTGCCACACCCTAGGGTTAATCCGCCTGTCAGATTTGACAGCTATTCGCGGCTAAGCTGGCGTGACAGACTGCGCTTCGTGTTGACACGGAGGCAGTATGAAATATTCAGAGAACAGAGCAGGCGCTGGCTGGAAGGTGCTGACCGCGCGCGAGCGTGATGTCATTCACCCTGTCGCCGAAGGCAAGTCTAACAAGTTAATTGCAAGCGAATTGGGTATCTCGATGCGCACTGTTGAAGCACATCGGGCGCGCATCTTTCATAAAATGGGGGTGCGTAATGCCGCGCAGTTAGCGCGAACCGTGTGCACCAGCCCCGAACCTTCACCCTCCGAAGAGGCCAACTTAAGCCATCCTAACGACCTTGGTTGGATTTCTGACAAGGTGGGTTAGGGCAGGCTCAGCCTTGCTAGGGCCCTAGCGGGGACTGACACGGCTTACGATTAGGGGCAGTTTGGTACTGGCTTGCCTTTTAATTCATCAATCGGGTCAAGATCAGGTTGACGCGAAAGATTGTAGGTCAGGTTGGCGGTACCTCCGTTCATTGAAATGAGCCGTAGCGCATCGCCCGACGTCATTGCAAGTTCGGCGCGTACATTGCCTTGGCCATTAAGCAACACCACGCGCGGTACGGCTTGAGCCGACGCGCGCCAACAGCCCTGATCCGTTTGTACGGTGCTGTTTTTACTGCTTTGCTCTAGGTAGGCCGCACGCGCGCGCCAGCGGCCATTTGGCGCCAGCGTAATGGTCACGCGTTGCGCCGAACATTTCATTTCTGGATGGAAGCAAGGCAAGGTACCTGCAAAGCTTTGTGGCTCTGGGATGAGGCTTGCCTGCAAGCTCTCGGTTGGGGCTGCAGCACTCCCTGAAGCGGTGCCAACGCTTGAACCGGCGTTTGCCGGAGGCGCATCGGCGGGTGCGTTTGCGCTGTCATAGGCGTTGGCTGTGGCCGGCGCGCCAGAGGTCACATTGGTGCCGGCGATTTGGCCACCGGCAGCTGGGCGTGGGTTAGCTGAAACAGGGGCGGCGACCGGCGATGCGGTAGCGGCCCGTGTTGCAGTGCCGGGTTGCTGAAGGCCAATTTGAATTTGGCTTGGGGCACGCAGCGTTTGGTTGTTATAGATCCCATCGCCCTGAGCAATGGCGTCGGTGGTTGTGCTGGCGGGTGGCGGGTCGTAGTAGCCGGCTTGCTGCATTTGTGCGCAACCGGTTAGTCCTAGCGTCAACAACGCGGCCAGATGAGGCAAAAAATTTAACGCATGCGGAGCGAGTCGCCCTGTGCTTCGAAACATAATCGAGACTTCCTAATTCAAGAGACTACGAGGATCCTATGCATTCTACGCATTTGGCACCGTCCATGCACACTAACTTTGTGTCAAACAGCAATGTTTGAAAGATTGATGACCGCTTTGGCGATTGGACTGCCCCTCGGTGGGCTCAGCGCACTGATTTTGGTGCCTGTGGCGCGCGAAGTGTCTGGTCGTCTGTTGGTTGGGTGCGCGATGGCTGATTCGTTTGCTAAAAGCGTATCCCAAGACTCGCTGAAGACAAAACTATACTTAGATTATGGATTGGCAGGTGGGCTGTGCCTGTGTTCGACGCTTGCGGTGCTGACCTGGGGCGTGAGTTGGGATGCTTGGATGGCCATGCTTTACTGCGCAGCCTTACAGTTATTGGCGCGTATTGATGCGCAGACCCACCTTTTACCAGATCTGTTGACCCTGCCATTGCTGTGGGCCGGTTTAATGTTTCATTGGCTGGGGGGCTGGGTGACACTGAGCGATGCGGTGGCCGGCGCCGCAGCAGGTTATGGGGTGTTGTGGCTGATTTGGGCTGTTTTTCGCGGCTGCAGTGGTCGAGATGGCATTGGCTTTGGAGATTTAAAGTTAGCGGCGGCTAACGGGGCCTGGCTTGGTATCGAGGCTCTGCCTTGGACGCTGCTGTTGGCTTCGCTAGGCGGGTGTGTCGCTGCACTGTGCAGGCGTGTCCTGAGCCGTCGCAAGCGCTTCGAGGCCGTGGCGTTTGGGCCGTATTTGGCCATGGGCGGTATCCTCATGCTATTTTGTACCCAAAATAGCCTGTCAGGTGTTCAGTTGAGCCCTTGACAGCTTTGCTCGTAAGGTGAACATGCAGACGTCGAAGTTTAAATTGGGCCTGACCGGAGGGATTGGTTCGGGCAAAACCCAGGTGGCTAACTTGCTCGGAGGCTGGGGGGCGTCTGTGATTGACACCGATCTGATTGCCCACAGCCTGACCGCGCCTGGCGGGCGAGCCATCGATCCGATTCGTCAAGCCTTCGGGGCTGACGTCATTGAGCCCTCTGGCGCGCTGAACCGGGCCCGTATGCGAGAGCTCGTTTTTACCGACCCAGCTCGAAGGGTTGAGCTTGAGGCTATTTTGCACCCGCTGATCGCCGATACGGTGCGCCAAGAGGCGGAGCTGGCGCAGGGTCTTTACATTGTGTTTGTGGTGCCTCTGTTGGTTGAATCGGGTCGTTGGCGTCAGAAAATTGATCGCCTGTGCGTCGTGGATTGCGATCAAGGTACTCAGATTCAAAGGGTGCAGGCCCGTAGCGGGATCGAACTTGCGACCATTCAAAATATTCTTGCAGCGCAAGCAACCCGCGAGCAGCGGCTGGCAGTCGCCGACGACGTGATTGATAATTCGGCAAGGGTTTCGATGGCCGACCTTGAAAAACAAGTATTGGTGTTGCACCAAGGCTGGTGTAACCTTGCATAAATGACTTTAATGCCTGTCCCTTAACTGGGCGAGCTTTTCACCTAACAGCGTGCAAATATCGTGATTTTGTTTGAATATCCTTTCAATGAACGTGTCCGGGCGCTACTGCGCCTAGAGTCGTTGTTTGATCGGATGCTATTTTTCGCGGGGTTAAGTGACGCCCGTCAGCATCAGGTGGCTCTTTCTGCTTTGTTTGACTTGCTGGATGCCACCGAACGCACGGATATTAAAGGCAGCGTTTTGCAAGATCTTGAGCGTCAGCGTTTGGTGTTGGTTGGATTAAAGGATCATCCTGGAGTCGATGCAAAAACTCTGACAAGTATGTTGTCAGAAATTGAAAAAGCGGCGGCCAATCTCAATGCGAGTGGTCGTACCGGCCAGTCGCTGCGCGAGAACGAATGGTTGACGAGTTTGCGTGGCCGGCTGGTTGTACCTGGGGGTGGCACGCAGGTTGACCTGCCATCGTTTCATGCCTGGCAGAGTTTGCCTGATACTAAACGCCATGCTGACTTGCAGCGTTGGATCTCAACCTTAATGCCGGTGCAAATCGGCATTTCGATCGTTTTGCGCCTGCTGCGTGAATCGGGTGAGGCAGTCAAGGCGGTGGCACCTCAGGGAGCCTATCAGCAAATGTTGGCGGGTAAAACTTATCAGCTATTGCGCGTCTGGGTCGATGACTCTGCCGGTGTGTTTCCTGAAATCAGTGCCAATAAGTATATGGTCTGGATTCGTTACTCGGCGCAACAGGGTGACCAGCGACCACAGGCTGTGACGCACGATGTCGCTTTCAAAATGACCCTTTGCGCCCTGTAGGGTCGCCTGGAATCTCGAATGTCTGAACGTTTATCGACACGCTCGTTAGTGCGGTCGCCGCTTGTATGGCTTGGAATTGCTCTTTTGGTGGGGCTCGCAGTTTGGTGGTTTATTCCCGACGCCGCCAACACGACCAAAAAAGGTCCGCCGGCAGGCTTTGTGCCGCCCGTGCCGGTTAAAACAGAAGTCGCGCGCGTACAAGATTTGGATGTGTATTTGCGTGGCCTCGGTACAGTCACGGCGTTTAATACCGTCACGGTACGCAGTCGTGTGCAAGGCGAGTTGACCGAGGTATTGTTCAAAGAGGGCGAACAAGTCAAAGAAGATCAGCTGCTCGCCAAGATCGACCCTCGCTCGTTTGAGGTGGCGCTTGAGCAGGCGCTCGGTCAGCAACAACAAAATGAATCCCAATATCAAAACGCAAAGCGTGATCTGCAGCGCTATCAAACCTTACGTAAGCAAGATTCGATTGCACCTCAAATGCTCGATACCCAATTGGCATTGGTGAGCAAGTTTGAAGGGCAACTCAAAAGCGATCGGGCTGCTGTGGATAATGCCCGGCTGCAGCTTGATTACACTCGGATTACTGCGCCCATTGCAGGGCGTTCAGGCCTGCGACGTGTCGATGCGGGCAATCTGATCAATGCCAATGACCCACTCGGGTTAGTGGTGATCACCCAGACGCAACCGATTGCCGTTTTATTCACGTTAGCCGAAAACGATTTGCCCGCTGTGCGTGGCCCGTTGCTGGCCGGTCAAACTCTCACCGTCGATGCCTACGATCGGGCTGATCAGTTGCGACTGGCTCAAGGCGAATTAATGACGATCGATAATCAGATCGACGTTGCAACAGGCACGGTCAAATTGAAGGCGCGGTTTACGAATGAAACGGATGCATTGTTTCCAAACCAGTTTGTAAATGTGCGTATGAAGGTCAATACTGTCAAAGACGCGTTAACGATCCCTTCCGGAGCCTTGCAGCAAGGTAACCAAGGTGCGTTTGTGTATGTGATTTTGCCGGATGACACGGTTGTCGTGCGGCCCGTCAAAACAGGCGCGCGTAGTGGCGATCGTGTGGCGATTCTTGAAGGTGTGCAAGTGGGTGAGCGAGTCGTACTAGAAGGTACAGACCGTTTGCGCGCAGGTGCAAAAGTGCGTGTCGTTGGTGCTGCGGACGGCTCTGGTAGTCGTGCGGCCGTGCCGGGTGGGCGTTCATCTACCTCGGGTGCCCCAATCCCCCAAGCCCCCGGTCCGTCGGGTAGCGTCGCGGCACCGCCCCGGCCGTGAATCTGTCCCGGCCGTTTATCGTTCGACCAGTTGCCACCACGCTGGCGATGGTGGCCTTGTTGTTGTCCGGCTTGATCGCTTACCGTTGGTTGCCGGTCTCGTCCTTGCCCGAAGTTGATTACCCCACCATTCAAGCAACCGCTTTCTACCCGGGTGCCAGCCCTGATGTGATGGCTGCGCTGGTGACCTCGCCCCTTGAAAGGCAGTTTGGGCAAATGCCTGGGCTCAGGCAAATGTCGTCGAGCAGCGCGGCCGGTACGTCAGTGATCACACTGCAGTTTGCCTTGTCGCTCCCGCTTGATGTGGCCGAACAGCAGGTTCAAGCCGCGATTAACGCAGCAAGTAATTTGCTGCCACGCGATTTGCCGGCACCGCCTGTCTATAACAAGGTCAACCCAGCCGATGCCGCAGTGCTGACCCTCGCGGTGACTTCCCCGACGGTACCCTTGCCGCAGATTCGTGATTTAGTTGACACACGTATGGCGCAAAAGATCTCTCAAGTCGCGGGCGTGGGCTTGGTCACCGTAGCGGGCGGACAACGCCCCTCAATGCGCATACAGGCGAATCCTCAGGCGCTGGCTGCGTACGGCTTGACGCTTGCTGATGTGCGCGCGGCGGTCGTTGGCGCAAACGTTAATCAGCCGAAAGGGACGCTGGATGGCGCAGTGCGCTCAACAACGATTAACGCCAATGACCAGCTTAAAAATCCACAAGAATATATGAACCTTGTGGTGGCCTATAACAACGGTGCCCCACTCAGGCTCTCGGATGTTGCCACAGCGGTCTCAGAGGCTGAAGATGCGCGTCTGGCCGCCTGGGCCGACACAGAGCCGGCAATTTTGCTCAATGTTCAGCGTCAGCCTGGCGCAAATGTGATCGAGGTTGTCGATCGTATACAAAAACTACTCCCGCAGTTACGCGTGGCGTTGCCAGCCAACCTTGATGTCAGGGTCATGTCCGATCGCACCCAGACGATTCGCGAATCAGTGCGCGATGTACAGACCGAGCTAGTACTGGCAATTGGATTAGTCGTTTTAGTGACCTTTGTTTTTTTACGGACGCTGACCGCGACCTTAATCCCAAGCATTGTCGTACCTTTATCGCTGGTGGGCACGTTTGGTGTGATGTATCTGATCGGTTTCAGTATTAATAATTTGACCTTAATGGCACTGACGATTGCGACTGGCTTTGTGGTCGATGACGCGATTGTGATGATCGAAAATATTGCGCGTTATCTCGAGCGTGGTGACACACCCATGCAAGCTGCGCTAAAAGGTGCGTCGCAAATTGGGTTTACGCTTGTGTCCTTGACTGTATCGTTGATCGCTGTGCTGATACCTTTGCTTTTTATGACCGAGGTGGTCGGACGACTCTTCAGAGAGTTTGCGGTCACGCTTGCAGTCGCGATTTTGCTGTCATTGTTGATCTCGCTGACCTTGACGCCGATGATGTGCGCGCGTCTGTTGCGCGTAGGCGACCATGAAAGCGGAGGGGCGATTGCGCGTTATATCAGTCAAAAAATTGATGGGTTGATCGCAAGCTACGGTCGCTTGTTACAAGTCGTGCTCAAGCATCAAACGCTGACCTTGTTCGTAGCGCTTGGCACCTTTTTATTGACGGCGGCGCTCTACCTGGCGATTCCAAAGGGGTTTTTCCCGGTGCAGGATACGGGGCTGATCCAAATCGTGACACAGGCGCCTCAGAATCTTGCCTTTGCAGCGATGGCTAAGCGGCAGCAAGACGCTGTCAAAATCATCCTAGAAGACCCTGACGTTGCCACGGTGGCCTCTTTTGTTGGAGTCGATGCGGTCAACGAAACCGTCAATACAGGTCGTCTGCAGGTTGCTTTGCGTGGGCATGATCTGAGAGACCAGCGCGCGACAATGATTATCCGTCGGTTACAAGAGCGCTTGAGTGCCATCACAGACCTGCAGTTTTATCTGCAGCCCGTACAAGATTTAACAGTCGAAGATCGTGTCAGTCGTACCCAGTACCAGCTGACGCTTGAAAGCGCTGACCCGTCACTGTTGGCGCACTGGGTACCCTTGCTAGTTGATCAGTTGCGGCAGCGCCAGCCACTGGCTGATGTGATCGATGATATGCAAAACGAAGGGCTCAATACGTTTATTCAGATTGATCGCGACGCTGCGGCACGCGTGGGTGTCACAGCGGCGGCGATTGATGATGCGCTTTACGATGCGTTTGGGCAGCGCCAGATTTCAACGATTTTTACGCAATCAAATCAATATCGTGTCGTGCTCGAGACTGCGCCGCAGTTTCGTCGCGACCCATCAGCGTTTGGGTCAATCTTTGTCAAAACTGCTGAAGGCAAACCCATCGCCCTGACCAACCTAGTGACAGTCACCGAAGGGCGTTCTGCGTTGGTGTTGAATAGGCTCGATCAGTTTCCCTCGGTAACGATTTCTTTTAATCTGTCACCGGGTGCTTCGCTGTCTGATGCGGTGGCAGCGGTTAGCCA
>CALFXX010000089.1 GCA_937952975.1 uncultured Alcaligenaceae bacterium | reverse complement strand
GACCTCTCTAAAAACAGGAATATCTCGGACCAACAATGGAAGGCCGTGTTGAGCACCCTCTATCAACGGCAGGCCGTAACCCTCACCCTCAGATGCAGCAAACAGACAAGTAACATTTTCATAAATCAAACTTAGATATTCATCACTAATGCCGTTAAACCAAAACAACCTTTTCCCAAGCTCTTGGTGACGACTCAATCTAATAACAACCTGTTCTACCTGCCATCCTTGCTTGCCAACTATTACCAACAAACACTGATAGCCATCAAGCCAAAGTTTCTCAAAGGCATCAAGGGTCTGAGTGTGTCCTTTTCTTGGCTCGAGGGTACCGACCATTAAAAAAGTTATGTTTTGTCTGATTTTTTGAATTACTTTTTCATAATCTGAAGGGAGTCCCCGCGTGGGCAATGACTGCGCAATGTCTGCACCGATATGAGCGACCCCAAGTCTAAGTGGACGCTTGCGTCTCCTGGGATGGCCTTTCAACCAATTTTTGAAAGCATTCGATGTAGCATGAGATATGGAGAGTACGCCATCGAATTCTTTTATCGTCTTTAACCATTTCTCAAAAATCGGCTGCTCGCTTGCGGGAAACCATTGCGGATGTGTAACTGGCAGCAGGTCATAAGCAACGAAATAGATTATCGCGCCGCAACGTTGCGCCTTTTCAAGCCACTTTCTCTGCTCGTAAACATCGCTCAGGCATAGATCGAGTCCAAAAAAAATATCTCCTGACAACATTAATACTGGCTCATCTGCGAGAATATCCATGTCGATCTTCAAAAAATTTTTGGTGAACTCTCGGGCATAAAAATACCCTTGCGTCCCAAAAGCTGTATAAACCGGCTCAACTCGGTATCCCTGCGGAGGATTTTCAAGCAAACACGTTAAAACACTCCGAGCCACTCGCTGTATGCCCGTGTGTAAGTCCACTTGAGCGAGCGCAGTAACATCAACCAGCAACTGCCGATCAACCCGAACATTTGGTACCGAGAGCTCTAAAGCTTCTATAACGGGTGCTAAGTCTTTAAGTTGTGACAAATTACCCGTTAAAGACTGAACTAAAATATGTCGGGACTGTATTTTCTGAGCATAAAAGGCCTCGATACTGTCACGATAAAGTTTGGCGCAATACCAAGGCGCAAAAGACTGCGCGACCACTTCCCTCGCAGCTTGACCGAGCTTATGTCTCTCAGCCGGCTCACTCCAGAGTGCAGTTAGCGCTGCGGTAAGTTCTGTAATCTCGAAATCATCTCGCAAGCGCCAGACACCTTCAGGTGGCAACTCGGCCATGCTGCCGTGGGCGTTACAAATAGTTGGTAGACCTAAGGCCATGCAGTCTAAGACTGAGCCTGAACTTTCGCCACGCGATTCTTGGCGTAATTGAACTGCGACATCTGCGGCACTTAAGTAGGCTTTAAAGGTAGCGTCATCTGCCCAACCGGTGATTTTGATGCGTTCGCTAAAGTCTGACTCGCCGATTTGCTTAGCTAGCTTGGCTCCGTACTCGCCATTACTAGCACCAACCAAAACCAACAAACAATCTTTATTAGCAGCTAACGGCGAAGCAAGCCAAGCCTCAATTAACTCGGCATACATCTTGTTTGAAACAATGTGGCCAAAGCTACAGACCAAAAAAACACTTTGACCTATACCCAGTATTTTTCGTGCAGCCATCTTATCGGCAACGGGTGGTAACACCCGCAAGTGCGGAATGACTGAAAACTGCTCTGCAATTTGAGCGTTATAGCGCTGCGCAGCAAGCCCTTTAGCGTGTTGGGAATGTACGATTACGCCAAATGCAGCTTGAATCAAACACAAGCTGTAAGGGTAGTTTTGTATGGCCGCCTGAATATCTTTTGAATGTGCATAAGTTGCTAAAGCGCCATAACCATGATCAGCATATAAGCGCATCGGTAAACCCAACAAGGGACCCGTACCGTGTTCACTGCGGTAATACGTCGCATCGCCTAAAAAGATATCGTGCAAAACGATTACGCCTGGAAACCGTTCAAGCAAATCCCACATGTGGGCATGAAACGGTGAATTGCCAATTTGATACAACACACGATCATAGCGGTGACCATGTTTGGCAAACCACGCAATGCTATACACACCTGTGTTCGCATTTATCCAAGCACTGTCGATATCGTCTTGATCAACAATGACATCAATATCGTAATATTTAGCCAGCTCAGGCAACAACTCTAGGCTATAAGATGCAATGCCAGTATGCTCTGGCGGCAAAGGCGAAACATACGCTAATCGTGGCCGTCGTTGCGTGGGTAACTGCGCTTTACCTTTTGCCTGCCAACACTGCTCTGCCAACTTTGACAGTATCTCAACAGCTGCAGCACGAAAGTCGGTTGCACTGACGTTTAGCGAATAAACCTTTGCAGGTGGCAGAGAAAAACGCTGCTCGCACCTTGGATCTGAAATACCTTCTATGTTCAGCCAAAAGTTTGCGCGCTTTAGCTGCAACACTTTTGTTTGGTACCAGACTAGAGCCGACGGCGATTGATCGCTTGCCTCAATGTTCTGCAACACCTCAAGCGGCGGCAAACAAACGGCTGTTGGCACACGATCACCGAGCAAGCCAACGCTTGCAGCACTTTGATCTTGCCAACCGCAGCAAAGATCAGTCACGATGACAAGATCAGGATTGATTTGGCTTAGTACTGCTTCGCGAATGTGCTCTGAAACCGACCTTAGGGTTAAGTCAGTAGCATCACACACTGATTTAAGCCCCTTAGGCACAGACCAAAACAGTATCTGTTGCTTGGGGATTAAATCTGCAAAATGGTCTCTTAACCACAAGTTACTACTTTGCTCACAGACTTTAAGCAAAATATAGAGTTGGTAACCCTTAGCGCTCGCGGCATGTGCCAAAGCTGTTGCAAGTTCTAGAGCAAAACGCCCTGAAAGAGATATGGTCTCTTTCGTCGAAAGGTAATTTAAGTCAACTACTATTTTTTTATGATGCGTCAAAGGTACCGGATATCTTCGAGTAATTAAATGGCAAGGTCTATCAAGAAACTTACGTAACCGTGGTGGCTAGGTCTTATGACAGCAACACCGGTAACATTAATTTTTTAGCTTGTTTGGTGCCCGGTTTACGTACCAAAAATAAGTTTGATACGGTGCCTGCAGGCAAGTCACCTTGTTCTTCTTTAACTTCTAACAACTCACACTTAGCCTCAGAGATCAATGCAAAAATTGCATGCTGCGGTAGACAATGCCTAGAGGCACTATCGTTATCTTTGGATAAGAAATTGGCAATTGAAAACGAATAGTCAGATAACAACGTAGGCACCTGAAACAGCGCGAAACCGTCAGGCTTAAGCGAGCGCAGGGCGTTGCGAATAAACTGGTGAATAAGTGGTGGCGGGTAATGTTCAAAGGTATTTTTTGAATAGAAAAAATCAGCCGACTCTAGGGCGGCAAACGGGTTGCCCGAGCTTAAATGAAACTGACAATTATGTAAGCCAGCATCAATAGAGGCTTTTTTTGCCAGAGTAATCTGGCTATCTGATACATCATAGCTATGCAACTGCTTAAACTTGCCAGCTAGGCCTAACGACAAACGGCCGACACCACAGCCAAATTCAACTGCAGTTTTATTTTTTAACTCTGTTAAACCAAAGTGCTCTAGTGGTGCTAACAACTCTTGGGCTTGAACATGCCCAGTGGCCCAGAACTGTGAAATATTGGCCTCTACTGAATCTAATATTTCTGGCGAATCCACCGCCACAGCAAAATGTGGTTCAGTTGGGCCAACCTTTGCATATTGAGCGCGTACTTTTGCAACACAATCGACCAACTGACCAAGCGTAGCAGAATACTCAAGCTCAAGCGCTGGAGTCAAAAGCGCTGCACTTGGCTTTGAAGCCGTGCGTTCAGCAAGGTAGTTTTTGCGCTTCAGTAAAAACTCTTCAGAGCCCATAAAGCGCTAGATCGG
>CALFXX010000088.1 GCA_937952975.1 uncultured Alcaligenaceae bacterium | reverse complement strand
TTTATCGACACGACTGAGTTACTTCTCTGCGGTATCGGGCGGTTTATTGTCTACCCTACCGCTTGAGTTACGGCTACGCAGTAAATCCACCACACAATCCTTCCGTGCCGCGATTTACTACGTTGATTTGGTGGTGCGTGAGGGTTTGAAAGGCCAATACGAGCTGATGCGCTGCTTAGATATTGCCCCTCAACAAGCCGCGCAAGCGGGTGAGGAAATTGTTCAGTGTGACTTGCGTGATATTGCAGCGCTTGAGCAAGCGATGCATGGAATTGATTGTGTGATTCATTTGGCGGGCGTGCCTGTTGAAGACACGTGGGAAAAAATTCTTCCTGCAAATATTGAAGGCTGCTACAACGCGTATGACACGGCCTCTCGCATGGGTGTGAAGCGTTTTATTTTCGCAAGCTCCAACCACGCAATTGGTTATCACCGTCGCCCTAAATTTATTGACAACACGGTTGTGCCGCGCCCTGACAGCCGCTACGGTGTTTCAAAAGTGTTTGGCGAAGCCGTAGGACGTCTGTATGCTGATAAACATGGCATGCAAGTCGCTTGTCTGCGAATTGGTTCGTTTCGGTTAGTCAATAAACCAGAGGATTTTCGACAGCTAAATACCTGGATCAGTCACCGGGACATGGTGCACCTGATTCAATGCTGTGTTGATCACGCGGGCTTTCACTTTGAAGTGCTCTACGGAGTTTCCAATAACCTGCGCAATCGCTGGGATAACAGCAATGTCTCGCATATGGGTTACCGGCCACAAGATAATGCAGAGGATTACTTGCAAGAGGTACTCGCTTTGAACACTAAAGAAGATCCGATATCAGAGCAGTTTCACGGGGCAATGTTTTGCGGACTTGAATTTACGGGCGATGTAAATAAGATCGATTAACATGGCTGTATGACTTCTGCGATGCCAGTTGACTCAGCCAAACTGGCCGAGTAATTAAAGAAAAAGCTAAGGAATAAACGATGAAAGCAGCATGGTATGAAAAAAATGGTGAAGCCCGCGAGGTACTCGTACTTGGTGAGATACCAACGCCAGAGGTCGGTGCAGGCGAGGTGCGTGTCAAAATTAGCGTCTCGGGCGTCAACCCCTCTGATGTGAAATCACGTCGCGGACGTCCCTTGACTGCTCCGCGCATTATTCCGCACAGCGATGCGGGCGGGGTCATCGACGCGGTCGGAGCGGGGGTTTCTGCGAGCCGAATCGGGCAACGTGTCTGGACGTGGAATGGTCAATTTGGTCGTCCTTTTGGCACCTGCGCGCAGTACATTGTGTTGCCAGAAGCGCAAGCCGTTGCCTTGCCTGATAACACCAGTTTTGATGCGGCAGCCTGTATGGGGATTCCCGGTTTGACGGCCTTTGAAGCCGTGCGTCGTTGTGGCGATCTGACCGGTAAAACGGTATTGGTGATCGCCGCGGCCGCAGCCGTTGGGCATTACGCCGCACAAATGGCCGTGCTCAAAGGTGCGCGCGTGATCGGTACCGTGAGCTCTGACGTCAAGGCCGCACACGCGCGTGCGGTGGGCGTGGCCGAAACCATCAATTACAAAACCGAGAACGTTGCCGAACGTGTAAAGGCCCTGACTGATGGTCGGGGAGTTGATGCCATCATTGATATGGACTTTTCAACAACGACAGATCTTGTGCGCCAGGGCGCGCTTGCACCGCATGGCACCGTGGCTTGCTATGGCTCAAACGAATACGCCGATCCGCTGATTCCGTTTCGCGTATGTTTGTTCAATACCTTAAGTTTTCAATTTTTCCTGGTGTACGACTTAACACCCAGTGAGCGCACGTTTGCGTTGAAAGAGCTCAACGCTTTGTTGGCCTCAGGCAAGTTGGTGCATGCGATTGGCGCGCGCTACCCCTTGTCAGAGATTGTTTCTGCGCACGAGGCGGTTGAGCAAGGCAAGGTCATGGGCAATGCAGTGATCGATATTGCGTAGCCGGACGCGAAAGCCTCGCTTTAATCCTTTGTTGAAATCCCGGCTTTCTTGATCACTTCACCCCAGCGTGCGTAGTCTTTGAGGTAGAACGCCTCAAACTCTGCGGGGGTGCCGGGCATCACGATTGCGCCACCGTCTTCAAGCTTTTTCTGTAGCTCGGGCACCGCTAAAGTCTTGTTCATGGCGGCATTGACCTTATCGATGATGGCTTGGGGGGTGCCCGCAGGCGCCATCAGGCCGTACCAGACCGATGCCACCATGCTTGGATACCCCAGCTCTGTAAAGGTGGGCAACTCAGGCAATTGGCTATTGCGTTTGACACTGACGGCGGCGATTGGGCGAAGCTTGCCGCTTTTAATATGAGGCAATAAGGCCGGGATCCCGTCAAACATCATGTCGACTTGCCCGCTGGCGACATCCACCACTGCTGGAGCCGAGCCCTTATAAGGTACGTGCACCAAGTTAACGGACGTCTCGGTTTTAAATAACTCGCCAGAAAGATGTGGTGCACTGCCTGTACCCGCAGAAGCGAAACTGAGTTGTTTGGTTTTGGCCAGCGCAATCAGCTCTTTGACGGACTGTACCGGTAGTTGCGAGTTCACTGCCAAAATAATTGGAAACTCGGCGATCGCGCCAATTGAGACAAGATCTTTAAATGGAGCATAGGGCAAATTATCGTAAAAATAAGGGCCAATGCCGTGCGTTGAGATGCCAGACTGAAGCAAGGTGTAGCCATCGGGTGCCGCACGTGCGACCAAGGCGCTGGCGATCGTGCCATTTGCGCCGGCTTTGTTTTCAACTAAAACGGTTGTGCCTAGTTCTTTGCCAAAGCGCTCAGATAGCGTGCGTGCAACAAAATCAGAAGCGCCGCCTGGTGGTACGGTAATGATGAGCCGCACGGGCTTATCAGGGTAGTTGCCAGCCGAGGCCGATGATTGCGAAAAGCCGGCTGCGCCGAAAAGAGCCGAAAAGAGACCGAACATACCGATCAATAAGTATTTTGAGGGGATCATTGAGCGCCTTGTCGAAAAATTTAAAGCTAGACTGCGATTATGCATCAGTTGGGAACGCAATATCTGTGCCATGTATGATGGCCATACGGTGCCTGAAGCTAGCCACAGGTCGAACGCAAGAACGAACGTCAGACCAAACCTCCGACTAAACCTCAGACTAAGCACCTGGCCCGGGTGTTCTAGAATGAGAAAAAACCTATCGACCAGGGCTTATCTTGAACATCAGACTTGCTGAAAACTTTCGTGCCGTGTTTTACGCGCCTTTTTACGCGACCCATGCTTTAGGACTGTTTGCGCAACAGGGGGTCTCGATCACATTGCTGGATTCACCCTCGCCTGGGGCAGGCATCGCCGAGCTCGCCAAGGGCAACATTGATGTCATGTGGGGCGGACCGTTACGAGTCATCAAAGAACGCGATCAGTGTGAGCGCACCGAGGGCTCTCTGGTGGCGTTCTGTGAAGTTGCCGCGAAGGATCCATTTTTCTTGATCAGGCGCCGGCAAGATCAATCAACAACGCGACAAATCGACGGGCAGTCGGTCAGCCTTGGCAAGCACTTCGAACTCAAAGATTTAGTCGGTCTTCGTTTCGCTTCGGTCTCTGAAGTACCGACGCCCTGGCTGTGCTTACAACAAGATTTGCGCGAGGCAGGTGTGGATCCCGCCAAGCTCAATCGCGTGGCAGAGCGCAGTATGCAAGAGAACCTCGACGCACTGACACGTGGCGAGCTTGACGTGATTCAGGTCTTTGAGCCCTATGCCTCGTTAGCCGTGGCGACAGGAGACCTTGAGGTGGTACACGCTGCCAGTCAGCGCGGCTACACCGCATACACCACTTTTATTTCGACCTTTGAGGGGATGCAGCGCAATCAGGCTGGTTTTGAGGCCATGATCGCGGCAATTGAGCAGTTCAGACCTTGGCTGGCTGCGCATGGGCCTGCTGAACTGGCGCGTATCGTCAAAGCGTTTTACCCGCATTTGAGCCTTGAGACCTTAACGCAATGCTTGACCAGCTATCACGCAGCCGAACTCTGGACCTGCAGACGCGCGATCTCGCGACAAGGCTTTGCACGACTGGCTGCCAGCATGCTTGACTCGGGTTATATCAAGCGTGCTGCCAGCTATGAAGACTGCGTGGCAGCGAGCGCCTACGAAACTTGAAGTCAGTGCGCAATGATGGCATCGAGCGCCGTGACAGGGGCAAAACTCTCTGCGCTTGCCATGGGCCAGCCAATTTGAAATACCGGTCTTTGAAGATCTCCGGTTAGCAATGAGCCGGGCGTAATGCCTGGGTACAAGGTCGAGAGGAGGCTGATCTGATGCTCGGCCGTGCGGCAGGCGATATGGGTAGTAGTGAGATCTTTTGGGTGTTGCAGGCCTGAGGCTTGCAATAACTCGG